>JAHHTO010000059.1 GCA_020024595.1 Schaedlerella sp. | reverse complement strand
CAATTCCTAGGCCGATACGAGCCAGATCAATCAGCAGATCATTGCTGGTAAGTTCAATTTCAGGAACCAGATCTAAATGATGTTGCTGGAACAGACGATGCAGAAATTCGCTTGTTGTACTTTTTTTGTCCAGCATCAAAATCGGATATCTGGAAAGCTGTTCGTAACTTAGCATCTGATTTTTCAATTGCTTGAATGCATTACCGGCAACAAATACATCTTTGAATTCCCGGATTTTATGAATGGAAGATACGTTGCTTAAATATGCATTTGGATAATTTGTAACAATTAAATCTACCTGACCAGTCTCTAATAATTCTACGCACTTAATGGAAGTCTGATTGATCACTTTAATATGTGTGGATGGGAATGCTCTGTGGAAACGCTCCAGATAGGGAACAAGGAAGTAGCGGCAGATTGTGTCGCTGGCCCCGATTCGAATCTGACCGCCTGTAGAAGCGGCATCCAGAAGCTGAGCCTCTCCTCGACGAATAAAGTGCATTGCAGGTTCAATATGGCGAAGAAGGATTTCACCTTCTGGTGTGAGCTGTACATGCTTTGTGCTGCGGATGAACAGTGTCTGATCTAGTTTACGCTCCAGTGTTTTGATGGACTGGCTGACTGCGGATTGAGAAATAAATAGCTGTTTTGAGGCTTCTGAAAAGCTTAAAGTTGATGCTACGTGATAGAAAACTTTATATAACTCATAATTAATGTCCATCATAAGACCTCCTAATAAATATCAACTTTATTATAAGTGATGAAAAAATAGAATGCAATCAGAAAATTTTTAAGAAATTAATTAAAAATCTTCCTTTCTTTTTAATTTACTGGTTTTTAAAAACTGGATTTGATAGAATAAATGAAGAAGGAGTGGTGGATTTATTATGAAAATAGTACGTTGGATTGCAGGAGGGGTAGCGGGACTGGCGATAGTTGTGATTCTTCTGATCAGTAGTTTTGAGTTGGCAATGTATGCAGATTTTGGATATTATGAGAAAGAATATGAAAAATATGATGTATTGTCAGAGCTGGATATGGAAATGGAAAATGTCATGTATGTGACAAAAGAGATGATGGCATATTTACGTGGAGAGCGGGATAAATTGAGTGTAATTACAGTTGTAGAAGGGCGTGAACAGGATTTCTTTAATGGACAGGATCAATTTCATATGAGGGAAGTGCAAGAGCTTTTTCTTGGAGGATTGAGGATTCGAGAAGGAGCGGTAATTGTGCTGACAGTCAGTCTGACAGCTCTATTTTTTTTGAAAAAGGATCGACTCAGGGTGTTATGCAGAGGGTATCAGGTTGTGCTAGGAATATTGACCGTGCTGATTACAGGACTTGGAATATGGGTGGCGCAAGACTTCAATGCCGTATTTACAAAATTTCATGAAATATTTTTCGACAATGATTTATGGTTGTTTGACCCGGCGCAAGATTATATGATCCGGATGCTTCCAGAAGGTCTGTTTTATGATTTTGTAATCCGGATCGGAGGATTGTTTCTTACAGGACTGGCGGTTTTTCTTATCTTGAGCATTGTAGTACCTATGGGATATAAAAGAAAAAAAGATTGCTAAATTAGTAGTGCTTATGAATCAATTTAATTATATTAATTTTTCTTATTATAGTAATTATGATAGGATGGTATTTGAGAGAACGGGAATTTCAATAGCTTATTCCTGACACAGAAGATAAAAAGAAGACCGGAACAGTAATGAATGCAGAAAAGGAGACAAAAACATGAGTGGTGTAAGACGTGTTTATGTAGAAAAGAAACCGGATTTTGCCGTACAGGCGAAGGATTTAAAACATGAAATCAAACATTATCTTGACATCGGGACTGTAACAGGAGTACGTGTTCTGATTCGTTATGACGTGGAAAATATTTCAGATGAGACATTTGAGAAAGCTTGTAAAGGAGTTTTTGCGGAACCACCTGTAGATAAGCTTTATCTTGAGGATTTCCCAAGGCAGGAGGGAGACTACGTATTTTCTGTAGAATATCTGCCGGGACAGTTTGACCAAAGAGCAGATTCTGCAGAGCAGTGTGTGCAGTTTATCAAAGAAGATGAAAAGCCAGTGATTCAGACGGCGACAACTTATGTAATAGAAGGAACACTGACTGAGGAAGAATTTGACGCAGTGAAGAATCACTGCATTAATCCTGTGGATTCTAGAGAAACAGGGATGGAGAAGCCGGAGACATTGGTGACGGCATTTGAAGAGCCGGAAGATGTTAAGGTTTTTGATGGCTTTAAGGAAATGCCAGAAGAGGAATTGAAGGTGTTGTACGATTCTCTTGGACTGGCAATGACATTTAAGGATTTTCTGCACATTCAGAACTATTATGAAAAAGAGGAGAACCGTGATCCGTCTATGACAGAAATCCGTGTGCTGGATACCTATTGGTCAGATCATTGTCGCCATACAACGTTTTCTACAGAATTGAAAAACGTAACTTTTGGTGAAGGTGACTGCAGAGAGCCGATTGAGAAAACATATAAGAATTATTTAAGAACACACAGTGAGATTTTTGCGGGAAGAGAAGACAAGTTTGTCTGCCTGATGGATCTGGCGTTACTTGCTATGCGCAAATTGAAAAAAGAAGGGAAACTTGCAGATCAGGAAGAGTCTGATGAAATCAATGCATGCAGTATTGTGGTACCGATCATGGTAGACGGCATCGAAGAAGAGTGGCTTATCAATTTTAAAAATGAGACACATAATCATCCGACTGAGATTGAACCTTTTGGTGGTGCTGCGACATGTCTTGGCGGAGCAATCCGCGATCCGTTATCAGGTCGTACATATGTTTATCAGGCGATGCGCGTGACCGGTGCAGCAGACCCGACTGTGTCTGTCAAAGATACTTTGAAAGGAAAACTGCCACAGAAGAAACTGGTACGTGGTGCGGCAAAAGGATATAGTTCATATGGAAATCAGATTGGCCTTGCAACTGGAGCGGTCAAAGAAATATACCATCCAGATTATGTAGCGAAACGTATGGAAATCGGTGCAGTATTAGGTGCGGCTCCGAGACGTGCGGTTATTCGTGAGACTTCCGATCCGGGAGATATTATCATTCTGTTGGGGGGACGTACAGGCCGTGATGGCTGCGGTGGTGCGACAGGGTCTTCAAAAGTACATACGGAAGAATCTATTGAGACCTGTGGCGCAGAGGTACAGAAGGGAAATCCGCCGACAGAACGCAAGATTCAGCGTCTGTTCCGACGTGAGGAAGTAAGTAAACTGATTAAGAAATGTAATGACTTTGGTGCAGGTGGTGTGTCTGTTGCAATCGGAGAACTGGCTGATGGACTTCGTGTAGACCTGGATAAGGTACCAAAGAAATATGCAGGACTGGACGGAACTGAAATAGCAATTTCTGAATCCCAGGAACGTATGGCAGTTGTCATAGATCCGAAAGATGTAGAGCAGTTTCTGGCTTATGCAAAGGAAGAGAATTTAGAGGCGGTAGAAGTTGCGGTAGTGACAGAGTCTCCGAGACTTGTACTCGTATGGAGAGGCAAAGAAATTGTAAATCTATCCAGAGCATTTTTGGATACAAATGGTGCACATCAGGAGACCGATGTAGAAGTTGAAATTCCATCTATGAGTGATACTGTTTTTACAAGAGATGAAGTAACTGACGTAAAAGCAAAATGGATGGATACATTAAAAGATTTGAATGTGTGCTCACAGAAAGGGCTTGTGGAAATGTTTGACGGCTCCATTGGCGCAGGTTCCGTATTGATGCCGCATGGTGGAAAATACCAGATGACAGAGACACAGGCCATGGTGGCAAAGGTACCGGTATTAAATGGTAAAACGGATGCAGTATCTATGATGAGCTATGGTTATGATCCGTATCTGTCCAGTTGGAGTCCGTATCATGGTGCTATTTATGCAGTGACAGAGTCTATCGCAAAGATTGTTGCGACAGGTGGGGATCATAGGAAAATTCGTTTCACTTTCCAGGAATACTTCCGCAGAATGACAGAAGATCCAAAGAGATGGAGTCAGCCATTTGCGGCACTTCTTGGTGCGTATGATGCACAGATAGGATATGGTCTCCCGTCAATCGGCGGAAAGGATAGTATGTCCGGCACATTCCAGGAGATTGATGTGCCGCCTACACTGGTATCTTTTGCAGTAGATATGGCTTCTGATCAGGATATTATAACACCAGAGTTGAAAAAAGCAGGGAACAAGCTAGTTTGGATTCGTGTTAAGAAAGATCAGTATGATTTGCCGGTTTATGCACAGGTGATGGAGCAGTACGGCAAAGTTTATGAAGATATTCAGGCAGGTAGAATTATTTCTGCATATGCACTTGACCGGCATGGTATTGCAGCAGCAGCCAGCAAGATGGCATTTGGTAATGGTTTAGGACTGGAGTTGGAGCACAATCTGGACGCAAGAGATCTTTTTGCGCCTGCATTCGGTGATCTGATCGCAGAAGTTCCGGCTAAGCAGGTTCAGAATCTGGCGGTTTCTTATACCATCATAGGAGAAGTGACAGATCATGCTGCTTTTGTATATGGCGATACTGAGATTACTCTGAAGGATGCAGTTGAAGCGTGGACAGGAACTTTAGAAGAAGTGTTTGCAACGAAGTCTGCAGCAAGCAGTGAGGAAGAGATCGAAGAGAAGCTGTTTGACACTTCAGATATTCATATTTGTAGTCATAAGCTGGCACAGCCAACAGTATTTATTCCGGTATTTCCAGGTACGAACTGTGAGTACGACAGTCGAAAGGCTTTTGAACGCGCAGGCGCAAAAGTGATCACAAAAGTATTCAAAAATATGGATGCATCAGGAATACGGGAATCTGTAGATGAATTTGAAAAGGCGATCGCACAGTCTCAGATGATCATGTTCCCGGGAGGATTTAGTGCAGGTGACGAGCCGGACGGATCTGCCAAATTTTTTGCAACAGCATTCCAGAATGCGAAGCTGAAAGAAGCAGTTGAGAAACTGTTGAACGAACGTGATGGACTGGCACTTGGAATCTGTAACGGTTTTCAGGCTTTGATTAAGCTGGGACTTGTACCGTATGGCGAGATTTTGGGGCAGAGAGAAGATTCTCCGACACTGACTTATAATACCATTGGACGCCATATTTCTAAGATGGTTTATACAAAGGTCGTAACCAATAAGTCTCCATGGCTGCAGGAGGCAGAACTGGGTGGAGTATATACGAATCCGGCATCTCATGGAGAAGGACGTTTTGTTGCAAATGAAACATGGCTGAAGACGTTGTTTGAAAACGGTCAGGTTGCTACGCAGTACTGCGATCCGGATGGTAATATCAGCATGAATGAAGAGTGGAATGTCAATGGTTCCTATTGTGCAATTGAAGGTATTACAAGTCCTGATGGAAGAGTGTTAGGCAAGATGGCACATTCTGAAAGACGGGATCATTCTGTGGCAATTAATATCTACGGAGAGCAGGATTTGAAGATATTTGAATCTGGTGTGAAATACTTTAAATAATGTATTGCGTTCGTGGTTATACTTGCTGAACGAAGAATTTATGACAGCTAACAGCTCCGGAAATTCCCGGAGCTGTTTTGTTAAATATGTGTTTTTTAAATTGTTGAAACAATTTAAAAAATTTTGGTGAATTGAAGAACTTTGAAAAAGATGATATTTTCTGTTGACATTTAAGTGAATTTGATAGTATAATAGCGGAGCAGGTTGAGAACAGAAAGCTTGCACGAGAAATGATACGGGGTCTTAGCTCAGCTGGGAGAGCATCTGCCTTACAAGCAGAGGGTCACAGGTTCGAGCCCTGTAGGCCCCATATATTTCAACAATTTGATATGGCGGAATAGCTCAGTTGGCTAGAGCACACGGTTCATACCCGTGGTGTCGCTGGTTCAAATCCAGTTTCCGCTACTAAAAGGCTCTTGTTTATAACAGGAGCTTTTTTTGTTTTAAAGCGAGTAAATATGACTGTAGAATTATGTGATGGAAAAAAATGTTTTGGGATGGTATACTATATCTTAAATAAAATGAAAACAGAGTCTATAGAGGTACTCTTAAGAGATTCAATACAAAGGAGAAATGATATGAATAAAAAATCAGGATTGATATTAAGGATTATATTAGGTGCATATTTGATATTTTTAGGAGTTTCGCTTCTGAGTCAGATGATCCAGAGCCGACCAAGTGATTTTGTGTTGAAGTCAGTAATTGCTATCGTGTTTATTATTGTTGGAGGTATGTATGCTTTCGGCAATATTAAGGCAATTTATAATATGGTAAAAGAAGAAACAGATGAATTCTCAGACAACGGAGCAGATGAAACACGGACAAAGGCACTGGACGAGAAACCGAATCATGATGCGTCCATATATCGTACTGCACCGATGCCGAATCGGGAGGAAATTCGAAGAGGAATGGTGTCCAAGGATACAGACTTGCGAGAAAATATGAAATATCTGAAAGAAGACCATGAGACTGCAGAAGAAATTGAAAGAGATTATGAGGAGAAATAACGATGAGAGTAGGAATGGGGTATGATGTCCATAAATTGGTAGAAAACAGAAAACTGATTCTCGGTGGTGTTGAAATTCCATATGAAAAAGGGCTTCTTGGCCACTCAGATGCAGATGTATTGCTTCATGCAATCATGGATGCACTGCTTGGTGCGGCGGCGCTGGGAGATATCGGAAAACATTTTCCGGATACAGACTCGAAATATAAAGGGATTTCAAGTGTTCGGCTGTTAGAGCATGTGGCAGAACTGTTGGAGGAACATAGGTATATCGTGGAAAATATTGATGCAACAATTATTGCACAACGCCCGAAAATGCGTCCGTATATTGAGAAAATGCGTGAAAATATTGCAGAAGCGCTGCATATTGAGGTAGAGCAGGTTAATGTAAAGGCGACGACAGAGGAAGGTCTTGGTTTTACCGGCGAAGGTGAGGGGATTTCATCACAGGCGATTTGTCTCCTTGAAAAGGTGACAAATTATAGCAGTTATGATATGACGCCAATGGAACGAAACTGTGGGAAATGTGGTGGCTGTATGAAAGAAAATAAGAACTGAAAATGAAAGAGGGATTGCAGATGGAAGTTCGAAAGTTAGACATCAGTGAACACAGACAGAGTCGTCGGCTCTGGGAGCAGGTGTTTGCGGAAGATACAAGAGCGTTTCTGGATTACTATTATTATTTTAAAACACGTGACAATGTTATTTATGTAATAGAAGAAGAGGGTGCAATCCGCTCGATGTTACAGTTAAATCCTTATACTATGCAGGTTGGGACAGAGCAATTTATCGGACATTATATTGTTGGGGTGGCAACAGAAGAAGAATATCGAAAACGAGGATATATGGGTGCTTTACTTCGAAAATCCATGCAGGATATGTATACTTGCAAAGAACCGTTTACCTTCCTGATGCCGGCTGCAGAAGCGATTTATACACCGTATGATTTTCGGTTTGTATATAAGCAGAAAATACAGAAATATATATTGGGAACGAAAAGGGATCAATCGATGAGAAGTGTTCCAGAAGAGAATCATGGTGAAGTTGTTGTATCAGATGCTGGGATTGGAGATGGTGCAGCGCTTGCAGATTTTTTTAACGTCTATTTTGCAGAACAGTTTCAGATATATGCTGTGCGGGATGAAAACTATTATCGGACCATGTTATTTGAGCAGCAGAGTGAAAATGGCGGAATTCGACTTTTGAAAAAGGAAGGCAAGCTGGTTGGTGCTTTTCTATATGGAGATGAAGAAGGACTGGAGATTCGAGAGCCGTTTTATCTAAAAGAGAATGAGCAGGAGTTCTGGGATGCCGTTCGACAGTTGTGTGTAGAGCGTAATCAGACCGAAACTTTTGTTTATGCCGGAATAGATTGCGACAGTGGTGTTCAGCAGTTTTTAAAGGAAGAAACAAAGAAACCAATGGTGATGTTTCGTATTATTCATCTGGAAAGTTTGTTGAGGCTGCTAAAAACTTGTGACAGAGAACAGATAAATTGCTCATTTGCAGTTCTGGATTCAATTTTGCCGCAGAATAGCCGGATATGGAAGCTGCAAAGTGAATCAGGTGCGCAAAACAAAGTGCTAAATGATGGATGTGGTAAGATTCTAGTTCGGGAAACAGAGGATTCGGAAGGGGTCTTGTCAATTGCAGCTTTGACCAGCCTGTTGTTCGGTTATAAAAGTGTGGAAGAAATTGTGGAAGAACCGGATGTGTTCTTGACAGAGCATCTAAAAGGAGAACTAAAAAAAATACAACCTCTACAGCAAATATTTCTGAATGAGATTGTGTAGGTGCTGTGTGATTGTCTAAAATAGGTTGACAAAATATATTTTTTTGCATAATATATATCTAGATTATTGTAAAAAGCAAAGAACGAAAAGAGTAGCAGCAACAGAAACTGCCAGAGAGAGACTGTCACCGGCTGCAAGCAGTCTTAAGTGAAGTGGTTGTGAAGTGCATTCGGGAGCTGATTCTGTGAACCAGTATGTATGAAGTAGCAGAATACGGGTAACGGACGTTATACGTTATGAGCAGAGGGGGTTTTTGAAAAGAGTCTTCTTCTGGATTAGAGTGGAACCACGGATTGACTTCGTCTCTTGTTTGAGGCGGAGTTTTTTATTTGCCAGGAAGAAACTTTTATATTAAGCGGGAGAGAGAATGATGGGTATGATATCTTATATCAAAGAAGAAATCCAGGTTGTCCGAGAGCGAGATCCGGCAATCAAGTCAAATTGGGAAGTTTTACTGTATCCTAGCTTTAAGGTGATTTTAAGTTACCGGATTGCGCATATGCTATACTTGAAAAAGCGATATTTTTTGGCAAGATGGATTTCACAGAAGGCGGTCCGCAAGACGGGAATCGAGATACATCCAGGAGCAACCATCGGGAAAGGATTGTTTATCGATCATGGAAGTGGTGTAATTATTGGAGAGACAGCGATTCTAGGAGACAATATTACCTTGTATCAAGGAGTTACGTTGGGCGGAACTGGAAAAGAGAAGGGAAAGCGTCATCCGACTTTGAAAGACAATGTCATGGTTAGTGCAGGTGCGAAGATTCTTGGATCTTTCACCATTGGGGAGAATTCTAAGATCGGAGCAGGTTCGGTGGTTTTGGAAGAGGTTCCCCCAAATTGTACGGTTGTTGGTGTGCCAGGACGAATTGTCCGGAGGGATGATAAGAAAATTCCTCGCGCCGATCTGGATCAGGTACATCTGCCGGATCCGATGCTGAATGATATTAAGGAACTGCAGATTGCAAACTTCCAGCTGCATGAACAGCTGCTGGAAATGGAAAGCCGGCTGAAATGCATGTCCTGCAAAGAAGCAAGGTGCACACGTGAAGAGAGAGAATATAAGTAAGAGAGGAGATACTATGAAATTATATAATACGATGTCAAAAACAAAAGAAGAATTTGTCCCATTGGAAGAGGGAAAGGTAAAGATGTATGTATGCGGACCAACCGTGTACAATTTCATTCATATAGGAAATGCCAGACCTATGATGGTGTTTGACACTGTAAGAAGATATTTTGAATACAAAGGATATGATGTGAACTTTGTATCAAATTTTACGGACGTGGACGATAAAATCATAAAAAAGGCAAATGAAGAGGGCGTAACGGCGGATGAGATTTCCAAACGTTATATAGAAGAGAGCAAAAAAGATATGGAAGATATGAATGTTAAGCCGGCTACAAAGCATCCTCTGGCTACGGAAGAAATCAGTGGCATGATTGCATTGATCCAGAATTTGATTGATAAAGGATATGCCTATGCAAAGAATGGTACAGTATATTTCCGTACACGCCGGTTCGAGGATTACGGAAAGTTGTCCCACAAGAATCTGGATGATCTACGTTCTGGCAATCGTTCTTTGTTAGTAAGCGGTGAAGATGAGAAAGAAGATCCGTTGGATTTCGTGCTATGGAAGCCAAAGAAAGAAGGCGAGCCATCATGGGAATCTCCATGGGGGGACGGTCGTCCAGGATGGCATATTGAGTGTTCTGAGATGTCCAAGAAGTATCTTGGTGAACAGATAGATATTCATGCAGGAGGAGAAGACTTGATTTTCCCTCACCATGAAAATGAAATTGCACAAAGTGAAGCTGCAAACGGAAAAGAATTTGCCAAATACTGGCTTCATAATGGATTTTTGAATATTGATAATCGTAAGATGTCCAAATCTCTTGGAAATTTCTTTACCGTAAGAGAAATCAGTGAGAAATATGATTTACAGGTACTGCGTTTCTTTATGCTCAGCGCACATTACAGAAGTCCACTGAATTTTAGCGCAGAACTAATGGAAGCAGCAAAGAACGGTCTGGACAGAATTAAGACTGCGGCAGATAATCTTCGTTTTCTTCTGGACAATGCAAAGGTGGAGGAACTGACAGAGGCAGAGCAGGAGAAGATGAGCAAGGCACAGGAGTTTGTAGGCAGTTTTGAAAAGGCGATGGATGACGATTTCAATACAGCAGATGCCATTTCGGCTATTTTTGAATTGGTAAAATATGCGAATACAACAGCGGATGGAGAGAGCTCTTGTGCATATCTAAATGGATTGTTGGATTTAATCGTGAAATTGGCAGATGTACTTGGGATCATCATAGAGAAAAAAGAGGAGCTGCTAGATGCAGATATTGAAGCTTTGATTCAAGAGAGACAGGCAGCAAGAAAAGAACGTAATTTTGCAAGAGCAGATGAGATTCGTGAGGAACTTCTGGCAAAGGGAATTGTTTTGGAAGATACACGAGAAGGAGTAAAATGGAAAAGAGCATAACACGGGATTTTCATGATTATATAGCAAGCACACTTCAATTGCAGGAGGTGGATGTAAACAGCTATTCACCTCTTGTTCTGGCATATATCGGAGATTGTGTGTATGATTTGGTGATCAAGAGTAAGGTCATTAGCAGAGGAAATACGCAGGTACACAAATTACATGAAGAGACAAGTCGATATGTGCAGGCATCGTCTCAGTCTAAAATGATGCGTGCTATGCAGCCTTGTTTGACCAAGGAGGAACATGCCATTTACAGAAGAGGACGCAATGCCAAGTCAGTATCACCGGCGAAGAACCAGTCGATCACCGATTATCGGCGTGCCACCGGATTCGAGGCTTTGATTGGATTTCTATATTTGAGGAAAGAATATGACAGATTGATGGAGTTAATCAAAATCGGACTGAAGAATCTGAAAGACGAGGAGAACACAGATGAGCAGAAACAGATGGGATGAGAAGAATCAAAGAGAAGAGAATGTGAGATATACCGAGGAGAGGGAAGAAGTTGATGAACGAAGTCATACTCTTGTAATCGAGGGAAGAAATGCAGTACTGGAAGCATTTCGTTCCGGAAAGCCAATCGATAAGGTGTTCGTGTTGGATGGATGTCAGGATGGGCCGGTTCGTACAATTGTACGGGAAGCGAAAAAACATGATACGATTTTAAATTTTGTAGGAAAAGATCGTCTGAACCAGATTTCCCCTACCGGAAAGCATCAGGGAGTAATTGCATATGCTGCAGCTTATGAATATGCAGAGATTGACGATATGTTCAAACTTGCAGAAACACGAGGTGAAGATCCTTTTATTTTACTTTTGGATAATATTGAAGATCCGCATAATCTTGGGGCGATCATCCGTACTGCCAATCTTGCAGGAGCACATGGAGTGATCATTCCAAAACGTCGGGCGGTCGGACTAACAGCCACGGTTGCAAAGACTTCTGCAGGAGCACTCAATTACACGCCGGTTGCAAAAGTAACCAATTTGGCAAAGACAATGGATGAGTTGAAAGAGCGGGGAATTTGGTTTGTCTGTGCGGATATGGATGGGGAATCTATGTATGGTATGAATCTGACTGGTCCTATTGGACTCGTTATCGGGAACGAAGGGGAAGGTGTGGGAAGACTTGTGAAAGAAAAGTGTGACTTTATTGCAGGGATTCCTGTGAAGGGAGAGATTGATTCTCTAAATGCATCTGTTGCAGCAGGTGTTCTGGCATATGAGATTGTGCGACAGAGGATGATGTGATGCAGGAATATGATGCAATGGCGGATGAATACTTGATTTCCGAATATCGAAAAGGCAATTCGGAAATCATGGATTATCTGATGAATAAATATAAACCGATGGTACGTAAGAAGGCACGTGCCATGTATCTGCTGGGTGGAGAAAATGAAGATTTAATCCAGGAGGGTATGATTGGACTTATGAAAGCGGTGCGTAGTTTTGACGCATCTCAGGGGGCAGGGTTTTACGGATTTGCAGAACTTTGCGTTTCAAGGCAAATGTATTCGGCGATCGAAGGCTCAAAGCGAAAGAAACATATGCCTTTAAATTCGTATGTGTCCTTGTATGAGGAAAGTGGAAATGGGGATGAACGGAAGACACCATTGATCGATACTATTGAATCAAGGGTGGAAAATAATCCAGAAACCATGTATATGGGGAAGGAGTTCGCTGAGGCCTTTATTGAAGAATTGAAAGAATCATTAAGTCCGTTGGAAAATCATGTGCTGTATCTGCATCTGTTGGGGACAGATTATCGGAAGATTGCAGAACTTCTGGAAAAGAGTCCAAAGGCGATTGACAATGCATTGCAAAGAGTTCGTGGGAAAGCAGAGAAGATGTTGAAACTGTAACGATATAAGGTTAAAAAATGACTGTCCGGATTCGGACAGTCATTTCTAATTGGGAAGCTGTTGAGCGGAATCGAACCGCCGACCTCCGCCTTACCAAGGCGACGCTCTACCGACTGAGCCACAACAGCATCTTGACGTATTTATAAAAGATATACGCATCTTCATTAATATACAATAGAATATATAGAATTGTCAATGATTTTTTGCAAATATTTTGCGATGTCCCGACTTAACTGTAATCATAACTGCTCGGAATCAAGAACAATGGTAAAAGGTCCGTCATTGGTCAGACTGACTTTCATATCAGCACCAAAAGAGCCTTTCTGGACGTTTGGAACAGTTTCTTTACATTTTTCAATAATATATTCATATAGCGCGTTTGCCTTATCAGGAGAACCTGCTTCGATAAAACTTGGGCGATTTCCTTTTTTGCAGTTAGCATAAAGGGTAAATTGGGAAATGAGAAGCAGACTTCCGTTCACATCTGCAAGGGACAGATTTGTTTTTCCGTTTTCATCTTCAAAAATACGAAGACCGGTCATCTTGCGAACCATTTTATCAGCAATTGCCTCATCGTCTTCCTCGGCAACGCCGATCAGTACCATGTATCCTTTTTGTATTTTTCCGATAATCTTATGCTCTACAGAGACACTTGCCTCTGAGACACGCTGAATTACAAATTTCACAGTTAAATAGCCTCCTTAATTTTTGAATGTAGTAAAAGAATAATCTTCTGCATTATTACTCTTTTATGCGCTTTTTTATACAAAAGATTTTGTCCTTTCAAATTATATCATACGTTTTTTTCTATGACAATTTTATTGTAATAAAGATTGTTAATAATGTAGAATTTATTTTCGGAAAATGAAGCAATGATTTGTTGCAGATTGATTGTGGAATATGAAAGAATCCACTAGTCTGTAGATAGAGGGTGTTTTCCAAAGCTGGATTCTGTATGGAGGAAGTGCGTATGAAAAAGATAAGGAGAGAAGAGTTGGATTCGTTGAAAAATGCATTGGAGGATGTACAGAGGTTAATCAAAAAAAGAGAAAAGAAAAAAATGCCATATTATTATGTTCAATTTGATAACATGATCAATAATAT
>JAHHTO010000058.1 GCA_020024595.1 Schaedlerella sp. | reverse complement strand
CAAGAAATGGATTGCTCAGAAAGTTCAAGAAGGATTCTCGTGGGATGACATTAGAAACCTTTGTGTTACTCCCGAGTGTGCCTCAGAAGAATTTGACCGTCTTCGGTTTGAAGAATTGATTGTCCCCATATCTATGGAATTAGATGTTTGGAAAGAATTTATTGATGAGTTAGAAGAAGATTATTGTCCGGTTATTGAAATGTATGGTTTATCTTCCGGTGAGTGCGGGAATTCTCTGCCTGTTCCAACAGATCCAGGATCACCTTGGGTCAGATATAAGAACAACTTATTGGGAAGATATAACGGAAAACCCAAAATGTCCGAAAATGCAGTTTCTCTTGTAGAAAAAAACTGCCACTGGATTTTGAATCATTTAAGGCGTGATACTCGTGCTGCCGGCCCTGTGAAAGGTTTGGTTATGGGAAGCGTACAGTCAGGAAAAACCGCCAATATGATCGGCCTCGTTTCAATGGCGGCGCACTACGATTGGAACTTCATTATTGTCCTGTCAGGTACAATTGATAATTTAAGGTGTCAAACCCGTGACAGATTCTATACTGATCTCATTGAAAGCGGGGGCGTATGTTGGCACATTTTGGATCGTACGGGTAAGCCTGAATATATGGTGGATATCGAAACCAAAGAACGATATCTCTCTGACGACCTTACACTTAACGGATACCAGAGTGGGAAATCCATTGGGATGTGGATGCATCGCTATGTGACCGTTTGCCTCAAGAACTCAACTCGGCTACGCAATCTTATAAGATGGTTGCAGAGCAATCCGTATAAAGCCGCAAAAATGAGAATTCTGGTAATAGACGATGAGGCAGATCAAGCGAGTGTTAATACCAGAAAAATGGATTATGAGACAGATGAAGACTTGATTGAGCGCACTGCAGTTAACCAACTTATTATAGATCTTGTTAATGGTAAAGATGAAACAGGGGCACCGTCAAAGGCACCTTATCAAGCAATGAACTATATTAGCTTTACTGCAACCCCTTACGCAAATGTGCTAAATGAAGCATATGAAACTTCCTTATATCCTAAAAGTTTTATATGCAGCCTGCCTGAGTCTAAAGAGTATTTTGGCGCAAAGGCTATTTTCGGAAGTAAGCAGGATGGAGTTCATACCGGACTGAACATTATCAGAACGATACCACCGAAGGAAATAAAAGAACTAAAAGCGCTGCACGACGGTAGATCTTTTACTCTGCCTGACGAATTCAAGAATGCTGTTGCTTGGTTTTTATGTTCTGCCGCTATCCTTCGCTTACGGGGGCATAAAAAGCCGATTAGTATGCTAATACATACAACTTCGCTGCAGGGCGGACATTTTGAAGAGTACGAGGTTCTGAAAAGCTGGCTCAAAAGGGAGCAAAATACAGGAAGTATTCTTGAAAGATGCAAGAAGGTTTATGAATTTGAAAAAACACAATTCACTTATGAGGATTTGAAGACCGGTTATCCGGATTACGGAAGATTAAGCAAAGTGAACGCCGAATTTCCTGATTATTGCAAGATAGAGCCTGAAATTGATCTGATGCTCTCTTTCATTGTAAATGTTATGATGGGAGAAGACAAACAGCCTGAATATTACGAAAATGGTATTCACCTTTGCGTGGATAACTGTAAAGCAAATAAGATGGCTGAAGAAGGAACCTATCTACGAGTTGTTTACCCCAGTTCCGATCAGTTGAAAGCAATGGATAAGGCTCCTGTTTTCATTGTAATGGGCGGAAATACCTTGTCACGAGGATTGACACTTGAAGGCTTGGTATGCACCTATTTTGCCAGAGGATCAAACCAGGCGGACACTCTGATGCAGATGGCACGATGGTTCGGATATCGGAGTGGATACGAGCTTCTTCAGCGTGTCTGGATGCCCGACGATATTCAAAAAAAGTTTGAGCTGTTAGAGGAAATTGATGAACAGCTTAAGGATGTCTTTGAGGACTATATGTCGAAAGGGAGAAGTCCTGCTTCGTTCGGTCCTAAAGTTATGAGTTCTGCAAAAATTGCAAAGTTTTTGCTTACTTCAAAGAACAAATCTCAAAATGCAGAAAATGTTGAATTTGACTTCAGCGGAGATAGCTATGAAACCACAGACTTTATGGATGATCGTCAAAAGTTGGAAGGAAATATTATAATAACCGAAGCGTTTCTTAATGGCTTAGGTGTTCCGACATTATCGGAAACCACAGATTCTGCGTATGTCTGGAGAAATATAGCGGTTTCTGACATCAAAGACAATTTCTTGAATTCTGATAAATATAAAATTTTTGATTGCTCTTCTCTACATTCCGATATTCCGATTTTTATGGAATGGTTAAAGGCAATGAATTCCGAAGGAAAGTATTTGAAATGGAATGTAGCGGTTGCCGGAGATAAAAAAGCAGATTCCCGCTGGAAAATCAATGGTACCGATGTCGGAAAGATCACCCGTTCAAAGAAGAAAACGACAAAGGATTCTTCGGGATATATTGATATTGGTTCGTTGCGATCCGGCCGTGATGTGCTTTGCGATGTAGAGAAAAGCAAGTTATCAGCTGATAAAAAATATATTTTTGATAGTGCGATGCAAAGCGGAAAACAATTGATATCAGCTCGTGGTGCTATCGGAATGGATGACATTCCGCTGCTACTGCTGTACAGAATAGATAAAGATCGTGGGAACGAAAGCAAGTTGCGAGACAAAATCGGAAGCACCGCAGATATCATCGGCTTCAGCGTTATCATTCCGGGAGATTCAATTGGATCAAGTCATGTAAAGGCGGTGCGTGTACGAATGCCCGCTAAATAGTACAGGGAGCGATAAATATGCTTGACAGAGAAATTTTAACAACCAATTACGGGATATCATATGGAAGCGCTACATTGTCGGCTATGCAAAATGACAATATCCCCGAATTAGATTTATTGGTGAGAGAAGCAGTCCAGAATAGCTCAGATGCATCACTCAAACAAAATGATCCGTTCTTTATTGTCAATTTCAATACAGGCTCGTTTTGCCCAGCGTCCTTTAACCAGTTCTTGACCGGCATCGAGGATCATCTTAATAATAGATTTCAGCAGGAAACTGCACATTTTATGGAAATTCGAGATGTTAAAACATCCGGATTAACAGGAAGTGTCAGAAAATCTGAGATTTCAAAAGATGATCACGGAAATTTCTTCAAGCTTATTTATGACACCGGAAAAAAACAGACCCAGCAAAACGCAGGCGGTAACTGGGGATATGGAAAAAGTGTCTATTATAGGGTCGGTATCGGCATTGTTGTATTTTATTCGCATATAAAGACAGACGCCGGGTATGAATCACGCCTTATTGTAACACTTATCGAGGATGAAAGTAAAAAGAATCCCGATAATTCCGACGGAACAATTTTGGGAAGTATTGAGCCTAATTCCGAAGGAAAAGCTTGGTGGGGAATCAGAGACGGCGAAGACCTTTTGCCGATCACAGATGAGGAACTCATTGAATCAATTTTGAAGATATTTGATTTGAAACCGTTTAAGCCTACAGAAACCGGAACATCTGTGATCATTCCGTACATCAACGCAGAGGCTCTTTTGCAGAATATCATTCCCGAGGAAGCCCCTGTTAAGGATGATGACAGACTATTCTTTGAACAAATCTACACAACTCATATTTCCGACTATTTGAAATTAGCGATACAAAAATGGTACGCCCCGAAAATTCACAATCAGGAATTGGCTAAACTGGGCAATCATAAATGGTTGCTGGCAACTGTTAATAATGAGTCGATCAGTAAATCTAAGATGATTCCGGTATTTAGGCTTGTCCAGGAATTATATACAACATCTCTTGCAAAAACATATAGTATTGAATATGAAGGAGTGTATGGTAAAAAAATAGAGTGTATGCCGGTAAATATTCAAAAGTATTTTGAATCAGGGCAAACATCCGGCTATGTTTCTGCTATTAAAATCAGCAAAGAGGATCTTAACCAAGGACAGAACCTCCCTAATCCTTACCTATATATCGGTAAATATGCCGCTGACGGTAAATTAAATGACCCTGTAGTGATGTTTGCACGCAGGCTGGGTATGGTGATTGATTATTCTGTTTCTGGTCCGTGGGTAAAAAACCTCTCACCGTCTCAAGATGAAAATGAGTATATTTTTGCCTTTTATGTTCCTATAGGTGAAAAGAAATTAAGAACAGATCTTTCTGTTTCTGACTATGCTGGTATGACATTAGGAGAATATCTGCGTAAATGTGAAGCATCGGATCATATGGAGTGGAATGATCCTGCCAAAATGCAGATTGTCACCAGGATACAAAGAAACACTATCTCACAAATTGATAAACGGATCATCAAAGGTGATACACCGAAAGCTGAGGCAACAGCCAGTAAATTGGCGGCTAAGTTGGGAAGAACGCTTCTTCCCAGGATTGGTTACGGAAAGAAAAAAGGCAATGGAAACGGTGGTGGAGGCTCTGGTGGCGGTTCTAAGTTGAAGGATTTTGATTTTGAAGTTCTCTCTAATACAATTCACGGCAACGACTTGGAAATCAGGTTCCGTTTGAAATTCAGTCATAGTAAAAAGAAAGCACACATTGAGCTGATAGTTGCTTCCGAAGGCGGTTGGATTACGCCTGCTATTTGGCAAAATGATATCGGCACACATTTTCCAGCAACAATCGAATCTTTTACCGTGCAAACAATTTCCTCTAACATTATGGAAGAGCCTAATATGATCAACGATGGCTGCAGTATAAGCCAAACCTCCTTTGATACAGATAAGATGTCGTTATCACTCCAGCAGGCGGATAACAGCAAGGAATATTCTGCAGTTAAGATTGAAAGCCGTATTTTGAATGCAGAGATCATAGGAACTTTCAAAATCAAAGCATACGACAAAAAATATCGTTTTTCTATCAGAGTCGAGTAAAGGAGATACAGCTATATGGAAAATCTATATTTTTATCCTAAAATAACGGATAATCTCCTAAAACATTGTGACTGCGTGTGTAATAAATATATTTTCAGTTATACAGAGCAAGATCAGGAATTCGGACTTCAGCAAAAGGGTTCTTCTACATTAAGACTGACAGATCCGAGAGATCCTGATTTGTGGAAAATAGAAAACCAAGGTATCAATTTAGAAAAGACGCTTAAGATTGCCTACCCTGCTTTTCTGTATGGTCCGGAAGGCGTTGCGTGTAGTGGTGCGGAGATAGGCTTTTGCATTATTTGGACCAACAAAAGCCTTACTCAAACGGGGTGTATTTTGCCAGATATTGACGACACTACCCCTGAAGGGCGAGTATGCAAATTTTCATATTCTTTTGAGCCGGGCATAGTTGCTGGAGATCTTGAGCTGACCGTGACTGCTTATATTAAAAAAGCTGCTCCTGAAATTCTCCCCGGTGAAGAAAGTCTTATGAATGAAACCGGCGTTTCTGTAGGAGAAATTGAGACAATAGTTCTTGATTTTAACAGCATCTATATGGAATTCCCAATCGAGGAATTTCGAAGTGAAAGTGAACCTCTATGGTGGGTGGAATTTTCACAGTGGGAAGACCCAAAATCTTCCGACGGATTTACGAAAGACAATGTCTGCCTTTACTTAAATCCATTTTATGCAGCTTGCCCTATGACGGACGGAAACATCAAAAATATTGATCTGCTGATCGATATTTTGGCAACAACATATTTTATGATTTTTCAGCGATTAAGTGATGAAGATCTGTATGCGACAAGAAATGATATAGATTTACAGCCTAATTCTATTTGCAGTATTCTAAATCAATTTATAAAAAACTGTACTGTTGAACTGCATTTTGAATCTCCTGAAAAATTACTGAAAAGCTTACAGAGCGAAATCAGAATCAGACTGACGGCAGGTGATGAATGATGATTCGATATCAAAAATTACCGTATAATGAGGCAAAAAATATTATTACGGAATATGACGGGTATGATGATGCCGAATTTGAAGACCTTGTTGGACACTGGAAAGTTTACGATGTTCCTGAATCAAGTTTTGATCCGCAGTATATCGACTTTCGGAAAGAATTACTGGAGGATTTCAGCAAAACACTTGCCGAAAACGGCGGAGTATTATCCAATAGAGTTAAATACCTCATTGATTTGAAAGTGGGACTCAAGCTATACCAGCTGATGCCTTTGGGCAGAGGCTTTTCGGTCATTCAAGCTAATGACGATGATTTATGGCGCTATATCTCTGTTAAAGTGATGCCGGATATTACATACATCAGAAATCCCGATCCGGATAAAGGAAGTATCCGAATGGCACACAAGCGCTTTTATTCACATACACGACGGATCTGGCTGAAAACCTTATGGTGGTATATTCATTTAAGCTGGCAAGGAAGTGCAGAAAAGACATTTGATGTGTTAAAGGATAATTATGTGGATAATATCAATAAACTCATCGAAACTCCCGGACGAGGATATCGCTTATCTTTGTACCGAAATATGATGCTTGAATATTCTAAAACGGGTCCTCATACGAGTAAAGATTTTGCTGCATTTACCAAGTTAAATAATGCGAAGTGCGTGTCCGTTGAGCCGGAGCTAATGGCAGGCGGTGTTCAGGCATATGCCCGTAATTTATTATCTGAAGTAGTCGCAAAGAAGGGAGTTACGCAAGTTGTTAGTTGATGAAATCAGAAAAAATTGGGAAAGTGATATCATCGGATTTGCACATATACTCCCTACATTGAAGCAAAGCGACTATCCTGCATGGACAATAAAATTATCTGATGGTTATGGCGTGGCAATTCCGTATACAGGCACAAATGAAATTAACGAGGTTTTTTCCAATGCCAGAATTTATAGCTCTGATAGCATTGTGGTCACTCCCGGCGAAGTCCAAAAAGTTTTAGTTTTAACCACGGCCGGAATTAATATTGAAGGCCCATTTTCTGCGCTTTGTGCAGAAATGATTGAACCGGGTAAAGACGGAGATAATCGCAAGGTCATTACCTCAAATCCGGTTGAATGGTGGAAAAAGTGGAAGGAGCTTTTAGGTAATCGCAGTATTGATGAGCGGATCTATGATGTCCTGGGAGAACTGAGTGTTCTTTTGAACTTGGTAAAATCAGGTGAGGCAGCCAACTGGAACGGCCCTGATGGGGCCTCGTATGATATAGAGCTGGACAACTGTTTTGTTGAGGTTAAATCTACTCTGTACAGAAGCAAACGAGAAATAACTATCAGTAACCAATTTCAGCTTGATCCCCCGGGGAAACCGTTAAATCTTGTCTTGTGTGCCTTTGAACCCACAATTCAAAACGGTATTTGCATCAATAGCGTTGTCAAAGAACTCGGGATGCTTGGATATAATACGGATATTCTTAATCGGAAGTTAGAAACAATGGGATTTGAAGCAGGAATGAGTGCAAGGGATAAAATGTTTATATTGCACGAAATGTTACGGTATGCTATTACTCCTGAGTTTCCACGTATTACACCCGCTTCCTTCGTTGGCGGTGTAATGCCTAGAGGAATAACGAAAATAACATATACTGTTGATTTAAGCGGACTTGCAGCGGAGTCAATGGTTCAAGGAGCAAATAATGATTTACAGAACAATTGATCTGTGCGCAGGCATAGGAGGAATCCGGAGAGGTTTTGAACTTACCGGAAAATTTACTAATGTTTTATCTGCGGAAATAGATGATTATGCTTGCAAAACCTATGAACATCTTTTCGGAGAAAATCCTAAAAATGATCTTACATCTGAAAAGTTCAAGGAACTTACCGTACAAACACCGTATGATGTGTTATTGGCCGGTTTCCCGTGTCAGACCTTCAGTCGTGCGGGCTTGCAAATGGGCTTTAGAGATACAACAAAAGGTACAATCTTCTTCGATATTGCGGATATTATTTCAAGGACAAACCCAAGGGCAGTGTTTTTGGAAAATGTAGAAAACTTGGTGTCGCACGATAAAGGTCAGACTCTTAAACGAATCGTTTATACATTGGAGGACGAGCTGGGATATCGCATAATCGGTGTTTCTATGGACGAAGATGGCTCATATCTGTATTCAGGGAAATCGTTTATTCGTAACTCTAAAAATTTTGGCTTGCCTCAGAACAGACCTCGTGTGTATATTATGGCATTCAGCAAAAAAATGTATGGGGATGCTGTAAAAGTACTTACAGAAGATCTCCCGTTTGAAGGCCGAAAAATTATTGCACGAGATTTGAACGACATTCTTGAAAACGAAGTAGAGGATGTTTTTTATATGGCTGAAGGATATTGGAAAACACTTTTGAAACACAAGGAGCGAGAAAAAGCCAAAGGGCACGGCTTCGGATATATGGTAGTCAACGAACCAGACATAGAGCATCCTATTGCCAGTACAATATTGGCAACAGGTGGTTCCGGAAAGGAACGCAACTTGATTCGTCAATATAAAGAAGGTGTTGCAGGCAAAAAGCTTCCAACAAAAAAGACAGAATTAAACAGCGAAGATATCCGTGTAATGACTCCAACAGAATGGGGGCGCTTACAGGGCTTTATCGATTATGCCTTTGTCGATAAAAACGGTGAAGATACATTTAGCTTTCCTCCTGATACAACAAGAACCCAACAATATAAGCAATTTGGAAATTCTGTTACGATTCCAGTGATTGAAGAAATGGCTTATTTTATGCTATCCTGCTTTGACAAAATGATAAAAGCACAAGCAGATCTTGTACTTAAAATGGCGTGGGATCAAGGAACTATTACACGGCGTGATGTTATAGAGTCTTTGAGAGTGTCTTCGAATCGTGCGAATTACCTGCTAAGAAAGATGAAAAAGGCCGGGATGCTCTCATTTGTTGTGCGTAAAGGAAGAGGCGCAAAATACAAAGCTCGGATTGCTCCCGGTGTGAAAATAGACATAGAAGAATAATTATTAGAAATTATTATCTGAAAAACATCGGGGGATATTAACTCGACCTTCTGTTAAAAAATTATACTAAAGGGAGACTGGAAAATGTCTAAAGGTATTTTCTCGTACAATAGTGATATTAACAAAAATGCATATTTGAACTGGAGAACTGAGGTAGGAAACCAAACATATAACTTGTATGTTTTAGGTGATTCGTTCGCTGATGCAGCTTGCCTTATGATGGACGCTATCCTTCAAAATAACACGGATAAAAAAGCCGATTCCTTAATTATGCCCATCTTTCATTCTATCGATCAGTCTATAGAACTATATATGAAGGCGATTATTAGAATGATTGAAATACTTGAGGGATCAAAGCCTACAAATCAAACGAGTCACGATATTGAAATGTTGAAAAACAGTATGCTGTCTTCTATAAAAAGGCATAAAATAAAGACTAAGGGATTAGAAAAAGCATTAAAGCCTGTTACTGATTATATTTCCGAACTATATGAAAAAATAAAAATCATAAACGAAAAAGGTAAGCCTGAAATTAAAATTGATTTTGCAAGATATCCGATTGATACCGGAGGCAAACCTCATTTTTATATAGCAGCTTTAGAAAATGTTGTTGTTGATATTGAAAATTTGAAAGAAAGATATTCTAAAGTTAGAGATAGCTTATGCGGCATTTATTATATGTTGGAAGCTGAGCAAGAAGATGGACAGTAAGCAAGTGTATTCCCTGTAAACGGACTTTTTATCTTTATTGGTGCAAACAAAGGACGGCAGATAATACCAGCTATCTGCCGTCCTTCATTTATGCGTATCCGATATAGATTTTGTACCGGCCGTTTCCCACGGACTCTTTCCAGATCCAGATATCGGTTATATCCTTACATTTCTTGTAACGTTCAGTCTGGAAGTGATATCACGCTTGATGTAGTAAGGATCAGACGAGGTGATCGGCGTATCCCGGTATTCAACGACAGTTTCATCCAGATTGAGGCCAATGCTGACGGTGTATTCCTTTCCGTAAGCAATGCAGTTGTCCACACTTTCGGCCGGTTCTTGTATTTCTGGTTCTGCAGGCACATCCAGAGGAGTAGTCTGCAGGACTGTGGGATCATTTTTAGGCTGGGTTTCAGGGTGCTCTGGTTGCGTTTGCGTAGGTATTTTTTCTTATGTTGGCAGATGTTATTTGTCCATAGTAGGTGTGGTGCTTTCTTCGTCGTCCTGCGGCTCCTGGGGGACTACAACGCTACTTTCAGCTTGAGGTGCGGAAATGTTTTCTGTTCCTATGGGGATAATTTCAGGATTAGCGTCTGACTCATCAGAAGGAGTTTCGGTAGCTGGTTCAGTGTCCTTTTCTTCTGGAATTGAAGATTCATTTTCGCTTTCTTTTACGGAAGAGCTGACCTCTGACGGCATCAGCATTGTATCTGTCGATACCGCAGACCGATTGTTGCAGCCTATTAAGAGCCGCACCGTGACCAATGCGAAAGCCACAAACTCTTTCATTTTATCATCTCTTCGTAGATCAACTCGGCGTTCACGATTTCCGTTGCACGGTTCTGGATGTTATTCATTCTTCTGACCCATTCCATTCGATCTGTGGCCTTCAGCTGTTCCGTGATACCTTCCTGTTTGGCAATTTCGTCAACCAGCCGAAAGAACATATCTTGGGACTGCTGTTCAACATCGGCAAGGTGGGGGTAGAGGGTGCACTTTGTCAGCATATTGTAGTAGAGAATGCAGTGGTGCTCCTTGAGATAGCGTCTGCGGCGCTGGCCCCATACGCCGATCTCGTATTCCCGCTGCTCTGGAAGTTTGATATCCGGCAGTAAGTAATCGCCCCGCTGTGTGTAAGTGCCTCCGAGTTCTTCAAATAATGTTTTCATAGCAAAACCTCCTTTGCACAACCATTGTACAAAGGAGGCACGCTATTTGCGATTGTGCGATTTGAAAATTTATAACATTAAGGAGAATAATATGGAAGATATTATTAAGTCTCTGTATGATGAAGGAATAGAATATCTGGAAAATCTCACTAAGAATATGAATCTAATAAAACGACAAGTTTTATTTTCAAATTGTATCAAAGTGATCGATAAGTCTTATTGTGATTATATTTCAGTATCAGATAATGAGAGGGCAGTATTTTTTTATGACATTCTGAAATATGCTTATCCCGTATTAATTAGATTTTTATGGACAAAAGATTTTGAAATGCTTCCTGTAGTAGTCTTAGCACATGCTGATACAAATGAAATAAAAAAATGTAGGGCCATACTAAGTGCTTGTAGAATTATAGGGCAAACAGAGCATATCCTAGAAATGAAAAAATATGGAATAGTTTCAACTGAATCAAATGGTAAGTACTGTAAAATAAATTTTTCTCAAGAGAACTATTGGGTAGAGGCACTGGAAGTGCAATATTCTGATTTGTATGAACAGGCAATTTTTTCACAATTTCAAAAAGATGAGAGAATTAGAGCAGCAGAATCCCAATTTCCTGAAATATACAAAGAAATGGAAAAGTTGTGTTTTGTTTGGAACAAAGAATTTATAGGCTATAACGGAAGCCAAACTGTTGAAAATTATTTTAATAATGTTGCATACTATGATGCGATTCATAGCACAGAGTGGGATTATTATCAAGACGATAGTTTATTTGCTGGAATTCCATATGGCAACTATACGGATGCAATTATTGATTTATTTGGCTATGCAGCAAAACACGTTCATTTTGCCGGTATTCTTCAATCTATGCATCCAGAACTACTTGCGGAAAATTTATTCTATAATATACGAGAAGAAAATGAAACAATCCACCTGATTCAAGAAAATCGAAGCTGTTCGAAAGAAGATGCTAAAATAATATTGTCCTGTATATCTGTATCATCAGACAACTGTAATTTATTTGAAACCGGACAAGTGAGCTGCGCACCTCTTATTAAAATTTCGGATCATCAGTACTTACATTCGATAGCAGGTTCTTTATTTCATCCATTCTCTTTCTTGCTAAGTTCTTTGGGCAAGAGATTCCCTCAAGATGCATCCAAAAATGTTAATTGTAGAGAAGCTGCTTTCAGGCAGCAACTTTATGAAATAATCGGTAAAGGCTTTACTTGCATAGACCATAATATTGTAATAAAAAAAGATGGAAAGACTATTACCGATATTGATGCTGCGATGATGGACAAAAACAACGGAGATATTGCTCTGTTTCAACTAAAATGGCAAAATCAAACTGCTGATTCTGTCCGATCATTGCATAGCAAATCTCAAAACTTTGTTAATGAAACTAAAAAATGGGTGAATGATGTTAAACAGTGGATTGAGGATTCATCTGAAGATAATATCGCTGCACATTTAGGAAATGGGATTAAAGCTAAAGGCATCAATAAATCAAAGATATATTTATTTGTATTGGGGCGTAATCACGGGAATTACTCTGGAGAAAGATTGAAGGACGAGAAAACTGTTTGGGCTCAATGGTATCAACTTTTACAGTGCTTTTTATATCTTCCTGTAAATTTTTCAATCCCGCAATTATATAAAGTTCTTATGGATTCTTCTCCATATGAAATTAATATTCAAGAAAAAACGAAAAAATATCAAGTCGGAGAATACACTTTCGAATACGGTGTAATTAAACCACAGTAACTGAAAAAACTTGCCGCAATCAGGAATCATCCCGACTGCGGCAGGGGCACTGTCCTATTTCACTTGTGTTTTGCGATTTATTGGCATGCAGAATCATTCTTTTATTTGCTCAAATGGCGCTGCTTCCGTGCAAAAGGTATCTACTTCCATTTTAGCACCTAGGCGAAAACCATTCATAAAGGCCTCCAGATTGGAAATACACAGGAGGTCATGCTGAGCTTTACAGAAATCATCCAGAATGTGTTTGTCAGAGTCGCTCAGATGGCTTCTAACCACTTCTTCCAATGTACTTGCTCTGCGTTGTATTTCGAGAGCTTCACTGCCCTTAGGACAGCAGCGAGCCTGTGGGTTGATGTTTCCATAGTATAATTTCTCAATGAAGTTATCCACGCTTCTTCGCCCCCCTTGCACGGCGCTGTTCATCCTTTAAGCGCTGATTAAAGTCACGGAGGGTATGGATATGCCACTTCGTTTTATTGCTGACTGTACGGAAGCCTTCACTGCAGAAAAAGTCGATGAGGAAGACTTTCGGTACATAATTGGTGCAGTTGCGGTTAAAATGAGGCACACGGTTTTTACTGCACCACTTGTTGACGGTAACTCTGCAATAACCGGTAAGCTCAACAATTTCGCTGGAGGACAGTACATCTGGATAATTCACAAGCAACGCTGTATAGTAGCTATGGAGTTTTCCAAGAGTTTCGGCGGAGAGCTGTTTTGGCATACCGGTGCTTTTGCTTCTCTTTGTCCCGTACCAGCCGGCAGTGGCGGTATAATCTTCGGGATGGTTACTGCGCTTCCAGAGGTACTCCTGCACATCCTCTTTTCGGATGGTATAACAGCGTGTCTTTTTCCCGGTATAATGGCAAGGCACGGTTCCGCTTTGCAGCAGATATCGTGCTGTGGCTTTGCTGATATGGCAGATGCGATAGAACTGGTCTTTACTGATAGCGTCGGGGATCTGGTCCCAGTCAATCCATTCATACATTCTCTAACACCTCAAGGTAATTATTTCGGTTGCTTACGCTGTTCCTTGCGGCGTTTTTTGAGTGAGTTTCTGACACTGGTTTTGTGTTGCCGTTTCTATCCTTTTTCTCTCCTAAGGGCAAAATTTCTCTCCCAAAAGCGAAAAAACGAGAAAATCAGCATAGGTTCGAATATTGGCTTAACTGCAAGCCTTTTGCGGCAGAAAGCCTGTGGTGGTGCGGGTTTTGGGCATTACAGACCTCACTGGAAATCACTGGTCTAATATCAGACTTCACAGGTAGTGATAAAACTCGAAATGCTTTAGGTCGCGAGAGCGGCGCGTGGGTTCGACTCCCACCATCT
>JAHHTO010000057.1 GCA_020024595.1 Schaedlerella sp. | reverse complement strand
TAACTGAATAGTTGAAAAGGGAGGCTGGATAGATGAAATTAAAAAAAATACTGGTTGTTTTTGGCACTCGCCCAGAAGCGATTAAAATGTGTCCATTGGTGAAAGAGTTAAAAAAGAATACTAAAATGAAAGTAACAGTATGTGTTACAGGTCAGCACAAGGAGATGTTAGATCAAGTATTACACACATTTTCTGTTATACCGGATTATAATTTACAGATTATGAAAGAAGGACAGGATCTTTATGACATAACCAGTCGAATATTAGTTGACATTCGTGGAATATTGCAGACAGAAAATCCGGATGTAGTGTTAGTGCATGGTGATACTAGCACAGCCTTTGCAGCAGGATTGGCAGCTTTTTATAGCCAAATTCCAGTAGGACATGTTGAAGCTGGACTTCGTACTTACAATTTGTATTCACCATATCCTGAGGAGTTTAATCGACAAGCAATAGGTTTATTTGCAAAGTGGCATTTTGCTCCTACCGATTCTGCGCGTGAGAAACTTGTAAAAGAAGGGAAAGACCCTAAACAGATATATGTTACTGGAAACACAGGGATAGATGCTCTTCAAACCACTGTGAGACCAGATTATCGGCATCCGGAGCTTGAGTGGGCAGAAGGAAGTAGGCTTCTAATAATTACAGCTCATCGCAGAGAAAATGTGGGACAGCCTATGAGAGAAATGTTTCGCGCAATTCGTAGGATTTTGGATACGTTTTCAGATGTAAAAGCTATTTATCCGATTCATTTAAATCCAACTGTACGTAAAATAGCACAGGAAGAACTAGATAATTGCGCTAGTTTGCGATTGATAGATCCATTACCTGCAGAAGATTTTCATAACTTTCTCAATAAAAGTTACATAATATTAACTGATAGTGGAGGAATTCAGGAGGAAGCTCCAGCACTCGGAAAGCCAGTTTTAGTTATGCGAGATGATACTGAGCGATCTGAGGGAGTAACTGCTGGGACATTAAAATTAACAGGAACAAGTGAAGAAACAATTTACAATCTATGCAGAAATCTATTGGAAAATTCAGATGAATACTATCAAATGTCACACGCCAAAAATCCATATGGAAATGGAACTGCCAGTATACAAATTGTGAATATTTTGGAACAAGAGCTTGAAATGAGAAAATAACAGAAATGTGTTTTCGATGTAGACATTTGAGACAATGAAATAGATAAATATTTAAAATTGAAAAAAGAATTAACACAAAATCGCAAGATACATTAAAGAGTGGATAGGTAGAAACAATCAAGTAAACAACATTCTATACATTCTTACCAGAACAAAGCAATTGAAAAGAGAAATCATAAATTTAATTCCTCGTATGATGATATGTACCCAGAATCCTGGACACATTGACTTATGAACTAGTCAACACAGATGGATGTTTCCCTGTATTTTACAGGGGACATCCATTTTGGGATACTCTTCCTCATTGTGTGCATATCTAAAATGGGAGGAAGATAACATTTTCCCCGCGAAAAATTAAACTGTGATATATCAGTTGTCCATTTTTGAAATGGCGCAGTTGTACTAAAATCTCTATTAATTATATTTGCATCAATCTTTCCGAGGTCCCCTTTATAAGAATGATACTTCTCTTTTGGTCGCTTGCCTAATAAACCAGCGTTATGCATAAGCTGTTGTACCCTTTTATGATTTACAGTATATCCTTCCTCGGTTAACTAGCTCATGGTACATTCGTCTAACGCCATAGCTACGTTTATTCTGAGCAAAAATCTCTTTGATTTCGTTTAATAAATCTTCGTTTTTCAGTGATACAACATCTACTTTGTTTATCTCAAAGTAGTAGGTAGATTTAGCCATTTTCATTGCTTTGAGCGGATGTTTTAGTTTGTATCCTTTTTCTCGGAGTTCTTTGATGATCGCTGCTTTTTCACCCTGAGGTGCTCAGCCTGTCTTTCTTCTCTTAAGGTACTCTCTTTTTCAATTATATCTGGTGCAGGACATGAAGTAAATGTAGACAATCCAGTTAGTTTGGGAAATGAATTAAATAGTTTTTTTGAAACAATATCTTGTTAAGAAAAGCAGTTAGTCTTAGTGATTGACTGCTTTTGATATTTCTTAATAGATTTGCACGCCTCTATATTACAAAAAGAATTAACAATTTCTTGGAACGGTAAAAGTAGGAGAAAGATGGAAAATTGTATCACAAAATTATGAAAAATACAAAATATTTCAACATTTTATGTGATATCGTTACAGAAATAAAAAAATAATCCTATATAATAGTACTCAAAATAATTAAAATCTAAGATGCAAAAGGAGAAACTGTATGGGAAAAAAGACGTTGATCATTGGAGGAATTGCAGGAGGCGCCACTACTGCGGCAAGGCTTAGAAGAAGAGATGAAAGTATGGAAATTATCATGTTTGAAAGAGGGGATTACATCTCTTACGCAAACTGTGGATTACCATATTATATAGGCAATGTGATAAAAAGTAGAGATGCATTGTTGCTGCAGACACCGCAGGCTATGAAAAATAAATTTAATGTTGATGTCAGAGTGGCAAATGAAGTGACAAAAATTCTTCCGAATGAAAAGAAAATACGGATTAAAAATTTGAATTCCGGTGAAACATATGAAGAAACATATGATCAATTAGTTATCGCAACTGGTTCGTCGCCAATTAAACCACCAATTCCCGGGATTCAGGCAGATAATATTTTTACATTGTGGACAGTTCCGGATACAGACAAGATTAAAAGTTATATTCAGGAAAAACAAGTAAAAAGAGCAGCTGTGATAGGTGGAGGGTTTATTGGTCTTGAAATGGCAGAAAACCTTCATGAAACAGGGGTTCAAGTGTCATTGATTGAGATGCAGGATCAGGTTATGGCTCCTATGGATAAAGAAATGGCAAATCTACTTCATGAGAACATGTTAAAAAATCAAGTGGACTTGATTTTAGGTGACGGAGTAAAAGAGTTTCATCATGAAAATGGCATGATCAAAATTGAATTGTCTAGTGGGAAAATGGTAGAAGCAGATATGGTCGTATTGTCTATTGGTGTCAGACCAAACAGTGAACTTGCCGCAGAAGCTGGTATTCAGTTAAATCAAAGACGCGGAATTGAGGTTAATGAATACTTGCAAACTTCTGTTAAAGATATCTATGCAGTAGGAGATGTCATAGGTGTTGAACACTATGTGACAAAAGAAAAAACAATGATTCCACTTGCAGGTCCTGCCAACAAACAGGCAAGAATCCTTGCAGATAATCTATGTGGTGATCAGAAAAAATATGATGGAACTTTAGGGACAGCCGTAGCAAAAGTGTTTGATTTACATGCTGCCAGTGTAGGATTGAATGAAAAACAATTAAAAGCTATGGGAAAAAGAAAAGGGATCGATTACCATACTGTTCTGATTAATCAAAAATCACACACAGGATATTATCCTGGAGCAATGCCTCTGACGTTGAAAATGTTATTTGATCAAGAAGGAAAAATTTTTGGCGGACAGATGATAGGAAAAAATGGTGTAGATAAACGTATGGACACCTTGGCGACTGTGATGCGTTTAAATGGTACGATTTATGATTTAGAAGATTTGGAACTTGCTTATGCCCCTCCGTTTTCTTCAGCAAAAGACCCGGTAAATATGCTTGGGTTTGTTGCGGAAAACGTACTGAGAGGAATGGCTCATTTTATAGAATGGGACGAGTTGGATGAATTGTTAAATGATGAAAGTAAAAAAGAAGATGTGGTAGTTCTTGATGTAACAGAAGATTGGGAGAGAGAAGCGTATTTTATTCCAGGTTCTTATCACATCCCACTGGGGCAGCTGCGCAAGAGAATGGGAGAATTAGATCCAAACAAATTAATTGTTCCATATTGTGCGATCGGAGTACGTTCTTATAACGCAGCAAGAATGTTACAACAGAATGGATTTGGGCGTATTGCAATTTTATCTGGTGGAACTACATTTTACAAATCGATGCATTATGAACAATAAGATACAAGAATCAAAAGATTGAATACAAAGAGTATTTAAAATGTACAATAAATAGTTGACAAAAATGAATAGAAATGTATAATTATGAGAAAAGATAACAATTTTATAAAAATTTAAATTCTATGAAGAGAACAACGATGCATATATGAGATTTTTCAGAGAGTCTGTGGGTGGTGAAAACAGATAAATTAATATATGCAGATATCATCTCTAAGAAGCAGGCTGAAAAAAAGTAAGCTGTGCCGGGTTTCACCGTTATAAGAAAAGCGTATGTTAGTACGTTGAGAGCTGTGTATATATGCAGAACATGGGTGGTATCGCGGAGAATTTCGTCCCTTTCAGATTTTATCTGAAAGGGACTTTTTGTTATCAAATTATTTTTAGGAGGGTTTCAAATGAAAACATTACAGAATGTCAGCAAATTTTTGTCAAAGTACACATCAGGAATTGTAATTGCAATCGCGATTTTGACATTTGCAATTCCACAGCTTATGAGTTGGGTAAATATTCCGATATTTGTTGATCCGGTATCTAATAAGTTTACGTGGCAGTCAATTATCATTGGAATTATTATGTTTAGTATGGGCTTGACTCTGACAAAAGAAGATTTTCATATTTTGGCACAGCGTCCATTTGATATTGTTATTGGTGCGGTCGCTCAGTATTTGATTATGCCATTTCTTGCATTTGCGATTGTGAAGGTGTTAAATTTGCCGGATGCAATAGCATTGGGACTTATTTTAGTTGGATGTTGTCCAGGAGGAGTGTCTTCTAACGTTATGTCATATTTATGTGGAGGAGATGTTGCATTTTCTGTAGGAATGACAACCGTTTCCACATTGTTATCGCCAGTTATGACTCCGCTTATGGTATCTTTTTTAGCAAGTGGAACAAAGATTAGGATTCAAGGGATTCCGATGTTTGTATCTATTATCGAAACGGTTATTTTACCGGTAGCGATTGGATTTTTATTCAATTATTTGTATGGTAAAAGAAAAAAGTTTCAAGAAGTACAAAAAATCATGCCAGGTATTGCAGTTTTAGGTCTTGGATGTGTTGTAGGAGGTGTGATTGCTTCGCAAGGGAGTAAATTTTTTGCATCAGGTGTAGTGATCTTTATAGCAGTTTTTTTGCATAATGGTTTTGGATATTTATTGGGGTATACATCCGGTGTGATTACAGGTATGAATTATGCAAAACGCAAAACAATTGCGATTGAAGTAGGTATGCAGAACGCAGGACTTGCAACAAATCTTGCGACAACAACAGCTCAATTTTCAGCTACACCAGAATCTGCGATCATCTGTGCGGTATCTTGTGTATGGCATTCAGTTTCTGGAACTTTGATTGCAGGACTGTTTGCCTGGAGAGATGAGAGAAAACATGTAAATTAAGAATACCAAAAAGGAAGCTCTTAGTGTGCAGTTCCTTTTTTGTAGAATATTTATAAAAGTTTTTGTTTTAATTTTTAGATATTTCATGTAGAATTAGATATAAGGAAACTATTAATTAAAGAACTGGAACAGTTGCTATATAAATTGATTGTAAGGATGGGAAAAGTGAATAAAAATATGAACAGAGAACCAACAAATCAACAAGAAATAGAAAAAAATTTTAACAAAGATTATGTAGGGGCATTATGCAAAGTTTTAAATTATAACAATTGTATTTATTTTTTAGGGGAAATTGAAGAATACGATGCAAATAACAATGAAATAAAAATCATACCACATCGAGATGAGGTTGTTCGCGTAGTAACTGCTTCTAACGTCCCGGTCAAGCTTCATATACAAAAGGGGGATCAAATAACCATTTTGTATGGTATTACAAAACGGCAATCTTCTAATTGCTGGTGGATTACTATGAATAATATCATTGAATGTAATGAACAACGCGAGGTTTTTCGACAGGCAGTGCGTGGTACTGGTACAGTTAAGAGGTTGGAGGATCAGGAATCTGAAGAGATTTCATGTGATTTAGTTGATATCAGTTTAGGCGGTATATGCTTTTGTTGCAAAGAAGAATTTGAGGTTGATGAAAAAATTATAATTGAAACGTCTGCGTTGTGCCAAAACTCTTCCAATACATACACATTTGAGTGTGTGATTCGCCGTGTTTTTGAGAGGCTGAAAAGAGAGGAAATGCAAGAACAGGAAACGCAAGAACAGGTATCTCATCGAAATTATTACGGATGTGCTTTTGTGAATCTTTCTCCTTCTAATCGAAAAAATATATCCAAAGAAATCTTATTTCTTCAAAAGCAAGAGCGGAAATTTGATTTCTGATTTTTATAAAAATAATTCAAATAGTTTTGCCTGTGCTTTGGAGAATGATAGCACAGGCAATTTTACTATCAATAATGAAAACTTCCAGGTTTAGTTTTGACGAATTATTATAAGCAAGTCAGTGACAGTTCATAAAACCAGTAAAATCTGATGAAAGTATGAAATATATTGACAAACAATATGCGATATGTTATATCTAATCTGCTTAGTAGTCAAAACTAATTACAATTTGCATTGCATAACTAATACGGGAAACTTTAGGGCAAGCATAAAAGGAAGGATGGTAGTGAGAGATGAAAAATTCATTTAAAATAGTCTGGATACTAGTGGGATTTTTTTGTTTGGGGCTTGGTACGATAGGAGTTATATTGCCGATACTCCCAACAGTTCCGTTTTATATGGTAACTTTGTTTTGTTTTGCTAAAAGTTCAAAAAAGCTTCATGACTGGTTTATAGGAACAAATTTATACAAGAAGCATTTAGATAGTTTTGTGCAGGAAAGAGCGATGACATTAGCGACAAAACTTCGAATCGTGGGAATGGTGACAGTCGTAATGGCAATTGGTTTTATTTGCATGAGTAAAGTGCCAATTGGTCGGATCTGTCTTGTGGTTGTGTGGGTGTGTCATATCTTCTATTTTTTTCTGAGAGTAAAAACAGTGAAATCGAGTGGGTCTGATTATAATGATATACAATAGGAAGGACAAAAAATAGACGCCAGGAGCCGGTGAGCTTTGGAAATAGAGGTGTGAAAATATGATAAAAAAAAGACTTGTGGGACTTTTGTCCCATGCAAAAAAATATATTGCATATACTGTTTTGTGGCAGTGGGTATCTTTGCTAGCGCAGATACTGGCTGTTTTCACTATTGCAGAATTTCTGGAATGTGTGGTGGAAGGAATCGTGACAGTACAACTTCTTCAGAGGACAATCCTGATACTGGGATTTGTTATGGTCATACGTTTTCTGTGTGAGAGGTTGGGGACGAAGTATTCTTATTTGGCAAGTGTGGACGTAAAACTTATCCTGAGAGAGAAAATATATGAAAAAATGTTGAAACTGGGAGCTTCTTATAGGGAAAAGGTTTCAACTTCGGAAGTGGTGCAAGTATCCACAGAAGGAGTGGAACAGTTAGAAACTTATTTCGGGAAATATCTTCCACAATTGTTTTATAGTCTACTGGCTCCATTGACACTTTTTATTGTTTTGTGCAGAGTTAGCCTGAAGGCAAGTATTGTTCTTCTGGTCTGTGTACCGATGATTCCGATTTCTATCGTGGTAGTGCAAAAGATTGCAAAGAAACTGTTGAATAAATACTGGGGGATTTATACCGGACTGGGAGATTCCTTTTTGGAGAATCTGCAGGGGCTTACAACGTTAAAAATCTACCAGGCTGATAAAAAGAAAGCAGAAGAGATGGACGAGGAGTCACAGCATTTTCGTCAGATTACTATGAAAGTTCTGACTATGCAGCTTAATTCTATCAGCGTAATGGATATTGTAGCTTATGGAGGCGCAGCTGTTGGGATGATAGTGGCAGTAGTACAGTTTTTGAATGAAACGTTGTCGATGTCAGGAACTTTATGCGTTGTTCTTCTGGCAAGTGAGTTTTTTTTGCCCCTGCGCTTATTAGGTTCCTTTTTTCATATTGCAATGAACGGGATGGCAGCCAGCGATAAGATTTTCAAGATTTTGGATCTTCCAGAGTCTGCCGATGGAGAAAAAACATTATCCGAGGATCACTTAGATATTTCGTTGAAAGATGTACATTTCTCTTATGAAGAAGACAGAGAAATATTAAAAGGAATCAATCTTGATTTGCCGGCTGGAAGTTTTGTTTCGTTGGTAGGAGAGTCGGGGTGCGGAAAAAGTACCATTGCCGGCCTTCTTTCAGCCAGAAACAGAGGATTTACCGGAGAAATTACGATTGGTGGGCAAAGCCTGTCGCAGATCAACGAAAAGGACTTGATGAAGCATGTAGTGACAGTACGTCATAACAGTTATCTGTTTAAGGGAACGGTAGAAGAAAACCTAAAAATGGCAAAAAAAGATGCTACGGAAGAAGAGATGAAGTTTGTTCTTTCCAAAGTGAATCTTTTGGGCTTTTTAGAAAAACAGGATGGACTTCAGACCAAACTTTTGGAAAAGGCAGGTAATTTTTCTGGCGGACAGTGTCAGAGACTGGTAATCGCAAGGGCACTCTTGATGGATGCACCTGTATATATTTTTGATGAAGCAACCAGTAACATTGATATTGAGAGCGAAGAGATGATCATGAAAGTGATCCATGAACTGGCGAAGACAAAAACAGTACTTTTGATTTCTCACCGACTGGCTAATGTGGTAGAATCGGATCATATTTATCTATTAAAAGATGGAGAAATAACAGAGAGTGGTACACATGAGGCGTTGCTGGAAAAGGGTGGTGCTTATAAGCATTTGTATGAGAGTCAAATGAAATTGGAAAATTATGGAAAGGAGGGGATTGCATGAGTGAGAAGAAGCGAAGAAGTGCGATATCAATCATGGGAAGTTTGATTGATTTAGTGAAGCCGCTGCTTCATATCATGCTGGCTGCTGTTATTTTGGGGACAGCAGGATACTTATGTGCAATCTTCCTGACGATTCTTGCAGGGCAGGTCATAGTTCGTGGATTTCTGAATGGTGTAACGGGGGAGATGATCTCTGTCAATAATACGTGGCTTGTATTTACCCCGGTAAAAACAATCCTTATAGTGATGATCGTGATAGCAATTTTTCGAGGAATTCTTCATTATGTGGAGCAGTATTGTAATCACTTTATTGCATTTAAGCTGTTGGCGATCATCCGCCACAAAGTATTTGCTGCACTGAGAAAACTCTGCCCAGCCAAACTGGAAGGACGAGATAAGGGAAATCTGATTTCGATTATTACTACAGATATTGAGTTGTTAGAAGTATTCTATGCGCATACCATATCTCCAATTGTGATTGCGACATTAACGTCGTTGATCATGGTTCTTTTTATTGGAAGTTATCATATACTTGCCGGCGTGTTGGCATTGTCTGCTTACATGATTGTTGGTGTAGTGATTCCTGTGATCAATGGTAGAAGAGGGTCGCAAAAAGGCATGGACTTTAGAACAGAATTCGGAGAATTGAACAGTTTTGTATTAGATTCACTCCGAGGATTAGATGAAACGATTCAGTATGGACAGGGAGAAATCAGAAAAACTCAGATGAGTGAGCGTTCGAAAAAATTAGCAGCTATGCAGAAAAATTTAAGTGAAATGGAAGGGGCGCAGAGATCGTTTACAAATCTGGTTATCCTTCTTGCATCGTACGGTATGTTAGCATTAACAATTTGGCTATATGATCATGGAACAATGGGATTCGAAGGAGTACTTACTTGTACCATTGCTATGATGGGATCCTTTGGTCCAGTGGTGGCGCTTTCTAGTTTGTCTAATAACCTGAATCAGACACTTGCCAGTGGAGAAAGGGTGTTGTCGTTGCTAGAGGAAAAGCCGTTGGTAGAAGAGATACCAGAAGATATGACAGAAACTGTAGAGAAAGAGAATATGGAACGAGCAAAAGATTCGTTTGTTGGTGCAGCAGCCGAGCATGTGACATTTGCATATGACGAAGAGATGATTTTGGAAGACTATTCGCTAAAATTAGAGCCGGGCAGGATTACAGGGATCCATGGTGCCAGTGGGTCTGGAAAATCAACACTCTTAAAACTTCTGATGAGATTTTGGAAAGTGGATCAGGGGAAAATTACCGTGGATGGAAGAAATGTGGAAGAGACACCAACAAAATATCTGCGGGATATGGAGAGTTATGTGACACAGGAAACTCATTTATTCCACGACTCTATTGCGAATAATATTGCTGTTGGAAAGCCGGGAGCTACAAGAGAAGAAATTGAAGAAGCAGCAAAGAAAGCTTCTATTCATGATTTTATAATGGAATTGCCAAAAGGCTATGATACAGAAGTAGGTGAACTGGGAGATACTCTTTCAGGAGGAGAAAAGCAGCGAATAGGTATTGCAAGAGCATTTTTACATGATGCACCGCTTATTCTTATGGATGAACCAACTTCGAATCTGGATTCTTTGAACGAGGGCATCATTCTGAAATCGTTGAAGGAATCTGCTGAGAAAAAGACTGTCGTACTGGTATCCCATAGGAAATCTACAATGAATGTAGCTGATATGGTTTATGAGATGAAAAATGGGCGATTATCATAAAAAGATGACAGAAAGAGCTGTCCAGTATAAATAGAAATGAAAAAAATAAATTGTTTTCTGTGATAATGTGTCGAGTATATTCCGAAAAAAGTAAATAGAGAGTTTTTATATGTGATTCACCGCGTATGGTTTATGACTATACACGGTGTTTTCTATTTTTATAGAATCAATTATTGACGCAATGTGAACTTGATAATTGGTGAAAAGCAAGCTATACTAAATGCGCAAAGCAAGATTAGCGAAGAGCTGTGATCCTGAAAACTTGGGATTTTTATTGCTGTTTGAATTATTATGGAGAGATAGATCTTGGTATTTTATTTTTTACAGAATTATCAGCATAAAATGTGGTTCTCTGAGAATAGAATAGGGCTTGCTCTATAATATGATTGGAAACGGAGCGGTTTATGCTTCGACCTTGATTTATGTAAGGAGTGCGTAATGGAAATTAAAGAATATGACAATAAGAAATGGGAACTTCTTGTTCGTATTGCCAGAATGTATTATGAAGAAGAGATGAGTCAGGAAGAGATTGCAAGAAAGCTTTGCTGTTCCAGACCTTATGTATCTAGGCTATTGACTGATGCAAAAGATGCTGGAATCGTGCAGGTTCGGATTGTTCCGCCTGGTGGGTATGAGATGGGGATAGAATATCAGTTGCGGATACGAGGTGGATTGCAGAAGGTTATCATTGTACCGGATAAAGGGAATTCGTCTCGGATGGATGCAGTGGCACGTGCAGCAGTGGAGTATTTGGAAAGTATTGTGGAGAATGGAGATATCATTGGTTTTTCTTGGGGGAAAACTGTATATACAGTTACAAATTATCTGAATCAGAGAAAAGATCTGTCAGGAGTGACTGCGGTTCAGCTATGTGGTGGAATCAGTAATCTGCAAAATAGCATCTATTCTACAGAAATTGCCAGAAATTTTGCATTGGCATGGAATGCCATTCCCTATGCGTTGATGTGCCCGGCGCTTGTAGACAGCAAAGAGGTGAAAGATGTTTTTATGGGTGATTCCAATGTAAAGAAAGTACTGGAATACGGATATGAAGCGAATATTATTTTGATTACGATGGGGGCTTATGGTATTCAGAATGCAGTCTGCCGAGCTGGATACTTGGAAAAAGAACAGATGATAGAGCTGATTGGGAAAGGAGCAGTAGGAGATATTTGCGATCACTTGATTAATGAAAAGGGTGAAATTTGTGATTCGAAATTGGATGAGCGTACAGTTGCAGTGCCGCTTGAGGTATTAAAACATAAAAAATATAGGATTGGGGTTGCTACTGGTCAAAGTAAGGTGGAATGTATTTGTGGGGCGATTCGTGGTGAAATTATCAATGTTCTGGTTACGGATGAAGAGACAGCAGAGAAAGTTCTAGAGCATCTTTGAAAGTTATTGACAAGATTATAATGGTATGTTAACATCATGATTATGAACAAAAGTTACTAAATGATGCACATATGTAACAAAAGGAGATGATAATGATGGATAAGAAAGACATGGCAAAATATCTGGATGATACTTTACTAAAAGCAGATGCAACACCAGAGCAGATTGTAAAGATCTGTGAAGAGGCGAAGACATATGGCTGTGCTTCTGTTTGTGTTAATTCTGTGTATGTTCCGCTTGTTTCCAAGGAACTTAAAGAAACTGATGTGAAGACGTGTTGTGTCATTGGATTCCCATTGGGGGCATGTACATCTGAAGCAAAAGCTGCTGAGACGACAGATAGTATTGCAAAAGGTGCACAAGAGGTGGATATGGTTATTCATATAGGTTCTGCGAAAGCAGGAGACTGGGATTATGTGAAGAAAGATATTGAAGCTGTTGTCGCGGCTGCTGATAAAAAAGCACTCGTGAAAGTTATTATTGAGACGTGTCTTTTGAGTGATGAGGAGAAAGTAAAAGCTTGTGAAGCTGCGAAGGCTGCAGGAGCCGATTTTGTTAAGACATCGACTGGTTTTTCAACAGCAGGAGCCAAAATTGAAGATATTCATTTGATGCGCCAGACTGTAGGAGTGAGTATAGGGGTGAAAGCTTCTGGCGGAGTGCGTGATTTTAAAACGGCAGCGGCTATGATTGAAGCAGGAGCTACTCGGATCGGTACGAGTAGTGCAGCGGAAATTTTAAAATAGTGAAATGAATGTAGATAAAGAGTGACGAGAGATTCTTGTCACTCTTTTTTTGTTCATGAAATAAGGTCATATGTTCCTCGAATTGTTTGACAAAAATAAGAGGAAATGCTATTTTAAACGTAAAGAAAACGATTGTAAAATCCATGGGATTGAGATGGAGGGAAATGATGAATATATATGATATTGCGGAGAAGGCGAATGTATCACCTGCTACGGTATCGAGGGTTGTAAACGGTAATAAGAGTGTAAAAGAGGAGACGAGAAAGCGGATTCAAAAGATTATCGAGGAAACAAATTATGTGCCGAATTCTTTGGCGAGGAATTTAAGTGTGGGAGAGACACAGAATATTGCATTTCTGGTACCTGATATTGAGAATCCGTTTTTTAGTAAGATTTTGCATGGACTGTCTGATACTGCAAATCAATATGGGTATAATGTATTTATGTACGGAACAAATGATGATCTAGCAGTAGAACACCGAATTTTGGATGGAATTCGAAAGGAGAATGTGAAAGGAATGGTGATTATTCCAATCAGTGACAGAGATCAAGGGACGATTGAACGACTGGAACGGATTTCGAAAAATCGCATTCCAATTGTTCTAGTGGATCGAGATATTTATCGAGCAGATTTTGATGGTGTATTTTCGGATGATTGTGAAGGAACAAAGGATGCAGTACAGTGTATGATTGATGCGGGACATAAGAAAATTGCAATTGTAGCAGGACCACAGAATAGCCGGCCGGGAAGAGAACGGATGAAAGGATATGAGAAAGCGCTTAAAGAGGCAGGGATTGAGAAAAGAGAAGAGTACATTGTAAATGGAAAATTCAAAGAAAATGAATCTTATGAAGCATGTAAAAGACTTTTGAATCTTTTGGATCCGCCGACTGCTATTTTCTCATCTAATAACATGACTACACTTGGATGTCTGAAATATCTGAAAGATCATGGAATGGAGGTTGGGAAAGATATTTCGATGGTTGGATTTGATGAGATTCATGAACTGAATTGCACAAATATACGTTTGACAACAGTGTGTAGACCTATTTATGAAATGGGATGTTCGGCGATGGAATTGTTGGAATACAATTTTAAAGTTCCAATAGCAGATGGAAAAGGTAAAGTGATAAGAAGGACGAGCGTGGTAAAAACGAAACTCGTTGTCAGAGGATCTGAAAAACTTAAAAGATAGAATAGGAATGTGTGGAACAGCAACTGAAATCCATTATACCAGATGAAGATAGACAGGTATAATGG
>JAHHTO010000056.1 GCA_020024595.1 Schaedlerella sp. | reverse complement strand
TCATATCCCTGTGCGGCTTCTTTGATTTTGTTCAAATCCATTGTGTTGTTCTCCTTTTTTGAATCTTAGGTTGATAAGTGACGTTAAGTATGTATCTCTATTACATTTCGTTTCCGTCCCAAACAATCGATTTGTAACGATCAGGATCAGTATCTCCCTCAGTAGAGAAGAGCAGTACCTTTGAAGTTTTATTCAGTCCGAGATGCTCTCTCAACTCTTTATATTCATCCATGCACATGATGCATGCGAGGGTTCCGAATGGAGCAGCCCCGGATTCACCGGAAGTAACTGTTGGATCACCTTTGACTGGCGCGGCCAGCATTCTCATACCCTTTGCAGCTACCCAGTCAGGAGTAGCAATAAATGTATCAACATGGTTCTTCAAGATATCCCAGGAAATTGTATTTGGCTCTCCGCATGCAAGACCGGCCATAATGGTTACCATATCACCGTCTACAATCTGGATACTTCCATCACCAAGCACAGCACCTTTGTACAGACATGCAGCAGCTTTTGCTTCTACAACAACAACTTTGGGCGGGGTTTCTGGATAGCGGTTTGCAAAGAACCCCTGAACAGCACCGGCAAGAGAACCTACACCAGCCTGGATAAATATGTGAGTTGGTCGATCGCAACCGTATTCATGAAGCTGGTCATTTGCCTCCATTGCCATAGTCCCGTATCCTTGCATAATCCATGCCGGGATTTCTTCATAACCTTCCCAGGCAGTATCCTGTACCATGACACCGTTTTCTGTTTTCATTGCCATTTCGTTTGCCATACGGACACATTCGTCATAGTTAACCTCTTCAATCGTAGCGACAGCATTCTCTGCAAGAATGTTGTTTAGTCTTGTCTGTGTGGAACCTTTCGGCATCAATACAACGGATTTTTGTCCCAGTTTGTTAGCTGCCCATGCAACGCCACGTCCGTGGTTGCCGTCTGTAGCAGTGAAGAATGTTGCCTGACCAAATTCTTCTTTTAATTTATCTGAAGTTAATACATGATATGGAAGTTCAGAGACATCTTTTCCTGTCTGCTGTGCAATGTAGCGAGCCATTGCAAAAGAACCTCCCAGCACTTTAAATGCATTGAGACCAAAACGGTAGGACTCATCTTTGATGTAGACTTCGCCAAGTCCGAGAAAGTCTGCCATCTTCTCCAACTTTGTAAGTGGTGTTACGCTGTACTGTGGGAAGCTTTCGTGAAAGGCACGAGCTTTTGCAATTTCATCAAGCGCCATGACGTTCAGATTCGCATCATCTGTTTTTGGCATTTGATTGACTGCCCATTTGATTGGTTCCATGTTGAAAACCCTCCTTAAAATGAAATGTAGAAATAACGAGTTGAAAAGAACTACCGGTTTCCTGCGTCCATATAGTTATAAAGTGTAAATTTCGAGATTTCTAATAATGAGGCAACTCTGTCACCTGATTTGGTGATCAGGAATGCTCCGGCATTGTTTAAGAACTGTACCACTTTGATTTTATCATCCTTGTTCATTGCTGCTACCGGTTTTCCGACCAGGTTTAATGCCTGCTCGATCAGAGAATCAAGCAAGTCTGTAACATTGTGCAGAATTGGCTGAGGCTGGGAATTATCTTCCATACGTCCATTTTCTCTGACCTGTGCTTCTTTTTGTGTCGTGACGAGAGAATGGACGGCACTTTCTATAGAAAGAAGAGCAGTAATGTCATAGTTCAGTGAAAAAATGTATTCCACTTTACCGTTATCTCCCCTGACAAACATTGTACTTGATTTCAAAATTCGACCATCTTCTGTCTTAGTAAGATAGGAGAGTCGATCTTTGATTTTTGCAGGGTCCTTACTCAGTGTGTCAAATACTACATGAGAAGGGCCATCTCCAAGTTTCCGCCCTGTTACATGTCCATTTTCAATATGTACAACGGAATGTTCCAACTGCTCTGCCTTGAGGTCATGAATCACGATTTCGCAGGAATCGCCAAATTGAACTGCAAGACCATGGGCAAGCTGGATCAGTAAATCTAGTCTCTTTCCCATAAGTCATTATCCTTTCTTCGGGACGGATCAAATGTCCGGTAGTTGTTTGCTTCTAAACCCACTATACCACAAAAAAAATGAAAATCAAGAGATTTTCTAAAAAATTTTTAGGTATACTTATTTTTTTTTAGAACACGTATTGATTTTCTGATTTTAGAATGGTATATTAAGTGTAACAGAAATACTCCTGTTAGAGAAATGTGCGGAAAAAAGCGGGATGTATTTCGACAAAAGATCATACAAAATATAGTGCGACGTGCAAGGGATGTGTTCTTGTAGAATTTGTATGCCTTCGCTGGTAGATGCCACCAACGAAAGTTAAGGCTCTTTTGTGAAGTAACCTCCTATATAAAGTGAATAGCAGTCAGTAGTTTGATTTATCAAACTTTCTGTTGTAAGCAGTCATTATTTATATAGCAAGAGAAAACTTGAAAGAAAAGGAGACGAAGAGTATGCTGATTTTAGGAAATGGCAGATTGGTCACACGTGACGAGAAGAATCCGTATTTGGAAAACGGAGCGGTAGCAATTGAAGGGACTACGATTGTAAAAGTAGGGAATCCGGAAGATGTGAAAGCGGCTTATCCGAATGCAGAATTTATTGACGCAAAAGGAAAGGTTATTATGCCGGCATTTATCAATGCACATGAGCACATTTACAGTTCTTTCGCGAGAGGATTGGCTATTAACGGGTATAATCCGAATGGTTTTCTTGATATTCTGGATGGAATGTGGTGGACAATTGATCGCAATCTGACTCTGGAAGATACCTATTTAAGTGCAATGGCTACTTATATAGATTGTATCCGCAACGGAGTAACTACTGTTTTTGACCATCACGCAAGTTTTGGTTCTATCACAGGTTCCCTATTTGAAATTGAAAAGGCGGCAAAAGAAGCGGGTGTCCGTGCCTGTCTATGTTATGAAATCTCTGATAGAGACGGGAAGGATAAAGCAAGAGCATCTGTTATGGAAAATGCAGAATTTATCCGTCATGCTTTGAAAGATGATACGGATATGATAGCCGGGATGATGGGAATGCACGCACAGTTCACCATCTCCGATGAGACAATGGAGTTGGCAGCAGCCAACAAGCCGGACGAAGTTGGATATCATATCCATGTTGCAGAGGGCATCGAAGATCTGCATCATTGTCTGAAACATTATGGAAAACGGATTGTTGACAGACTGATGGATTGTGGCATCCTTGGAGAGAAGACATTGCTTGGTCATTGCATTTACGTCAATGAACATGAGATGGATTTGATCAAAGAAACTAATACAATGGTTGTACATAATCCAGAATCTAATATGGGCAATGCATGTGGATGTCCTCCGACCATGCATATGGTACATAAGGGAATTCTGACAGGTCTTGGTACGGATGGATATACGCATGACATGACAGAATCTTATAAAGTGGCAAATGTACTTCATAAACATCATTTATGTGATGCAAATGCAGCATGGGGAGAAGTTCCGCAGATGTTGTTTGAAGGAAATGCGAAGATTGCGAATCGTTATTTCAAACATGAAGTCGGTGTGCTAAAAGAAGGAGCAGCTGGCGATGTGATCATTGTGGATTACAACCCGCTTACACCGTTCCATGCAGGTAACATTAACAGTCATGTGGTATTTGGTATGACCGGAAGAGATGTTGTGACAACAGTTGCAAATGGAAAGATTCTGATGAAAGATCGTGAGATTCTGCATATCGACACAGAAAAGGTTATGGCAGATTGCCGTAAGGCAGCACAAGAATTGGCAAACAGAATTAATTCGTAATCGGAAACCAGGAGGGAAGAGAAATGAGCGATATTATGACTCCTATATCATTTGACCAATTAGTGAATTGGACGTTAGAAGAATATAAAAAATATGGCACGGTATTTGGTGAAAAGCACGCTTATAAGGCAGACAGTAAATACAACAGAACAATCTTTGGGCGTCCACTGGAGACACCCATCGGACCGGCAGCAGGTCCTAATACGCAGCTAGCTCAGAATATCGTGGCAGCATATTATACCGGAAGCCGATTCTTTGAATTGAAAACAGTTCAGAGTATGGATGGAGCGGAGCTGGCAGCTTGTATAAACAAGCCGTGTATCAAGGCGGATGATGAGTGTTACAACTGCGAGTGGTCTACAGAGCTGTACGTGCCACAGGCAACGGAAGAGTATATCAAAGCATGGTTTCTGTTGAAAGTAATATCCAAAGAATGGGGGCTTGGAGCAGCAGATGGTTTTCAGTTCAATATCAGTGTTGGATATGATCTGGCCGGTATTAAGTCAGAGAAGATTGATACATTTCTGAACACCATGCAGAATGCAGCAGATAGTAAGATATTCAAGTATTGTAAACAGTATCTGCTAGAGAATGTAGAGAAGTTTGAGCATGTAACAAAAGAAGATATTGAGGCGATCCAGCCTGAAATTTGTAATTCTGTAACGATTTCCACGTTACATGGATGTCCTCCGCAAGAAATTGAAAAGATTGCAATGTACTTGTTTACAGAAAAAGGTTTCCATACCTTTGTGAAATGTAATCCGACACTGCTCGGTTACGAATTTGCAAGAAAGAGAATGGATGAAATGGGCTACGATTATGTGGCATTTGGCGATTTTCATTTTCTGGATGATCTGCAGTATGAAGATGCAGTGCCGATGCTCACAAGACTGATGAAAGCAGGAAAGGAGCGCAATCTGGAATTTGGTGTAAAGATTACAAATACCTTCCCGGTGGATGTAAAACAGAATGAACTTCCCAGCGAAGAGATGTATATGTCAGGAAAATCGCTGTATCCGTTATCTATTGCATTGGCTGCAAAACTGGCAGAAGAATTTGATGGAAAATTGCGTATCTCCTATTCGGGTGGTGCGGATGCTCACAATATCGAGGGGATCGTAGATGCAGGGATCTGGCCCGTAACTGTGGCAACAACGCTGCTGAAACCGGGCGGATATTTAAGAACGATCCAGATGGCACAGAAGCTAGAAAAAGAAGGAGTTGTGTTTGAAAAAATTGATGTTGAAGCAGTAAAGAAGCTGGCAGAAGATGTACGAAAAGACCCACATCATCTGAAAGCGATCAAACCACTTCCTTCGCGCAAGATGGACAGTGAAGTTCCGCTGGTTGACTGTTTTGTGGCTCCTTGTAAAGATGGATGTCCAATCCATCAGGATATCACAACGTATCTGCAGCTTGTAAATGCCGGCAAATATGAAGAGGCAATGGAAGTGATTACCGAGAAGAACCCGCTTCCGTTTATTACAGGTACAATCTGTGCGCACAATTGTATGAGTAAGTGTACACGTAACTTCTATGACGAACCGGTACATATCCGCAACATGAAATTGGTTGCAGCTGAGAATGGTTATGAACCATGGCTTGCAAAAGTGAGTGCGCCAGCTGTGACAAAGGGCAAGGTGGCAGTTGTCGGTGGAGGTCCGGCTGGTATGGCAGCAGCCTACTTCTTAAGAAAAGGCGGCATGGATGTTACAATTTTTGAGAAGCAGAGCAGACTGGGCGGCGTTGTTCGTAATGTGATTCCAGGATTTAGAATTGAAGAGGAAGCAATTGATAAAGATGCTAAGATTCTGGAAGCGATGGGTGTGAAGACTGTATTTCATACAGAAGTAGCAAAGGTAGAAGAACTGAAAGCTCAGGGATTTGATACAATTGTACTTGCAATCGGTGCATCTGTACCGGGCAGTCTGAAACTGGAAGCAGGAGAAACCGTTAACGCACTGGAATTTTTGGCAAAGTTTAAGGCTTTAAATGGAAATGTAAATATTGGAAAGAATGTTGTCGTTATTGGCGGCGGTAATACAGCGATGGATACTGCAAGAGCAGCAAAACGTACCAATGGTGTAGAGAAAGTATCGCTTGTCTATCGTCGTACAAAGAGATATATGCCGGCAGACGCAGAGGAACTGGAGATGGCAATTGATGATGGAGTAGAATTCTGTGAATTGCTGGCACCGGTAAAACTAGAAGGCGGAAAACTGGTATGTAAAGTAATGCAGCTTGGTGACATTGATGCATCCGGAAGAAGGGGCGTTGTTGAGACAGCGGAACTTGTTGAAGTAGATGCAGATACTGTGATTGTAGCAGTAGGAGAAAAAGTTCCGACTGCATTCTATGAGGCAAACGGAATTAACGTATCCGGAAGAGGCAAAGCTCTTGTAAACGAAGAGACATTCGAGTCTAATGTTGCAGATGTATATATTATTGGTGACGGCCTGGGTGGACCGGCTACTGTTGTTGAAGGCATCCGTGATGGTCTGAAGGCTGCGGAAGCGGTGATTGGAAACAGCCTTGTCAAAGATTACGATCAATTGGCAGATGAAGAGACTGTTTACGGAAGACGAGGAATCCTTCGCAGTGAGCAGGAAGGAAAAGACGAGGCATCTAGATGTCTTGGATGTTCCACAATTTGTGAAAATTGTACAGAGGTATGTCCAAACCGTGCAAATGTGGCGATCCATGTACCAGGAATGGAAATGCATCAGATTATTCATGTCGATTATATGTGTAATGAATGTGGCAACTGTAAGAGTTTCTGTCCATACCAGAGCGCGCCGTATATGGATAAGTTTACGCTGTTTGCAAATGAAGCAGACATGGAAGAGAGCAAGAACCAAGGATTTGCAGTACTGGACAAAGATGCGGTAAAATGTAAAGTAAGATATCTGGGCGAGGAGTTCATCTGGATAAAAGGTGAGGATACAAAACTTGCAGAAGGATTACAGAATCTGATAGAAACAGTATGTAAAGAGTATGGATACTTGCTGTAAAAATGTAAAAAGAAAATGATAAAGAATTCATATACTGGGGAAGACAGCGATGATATTACGTTACGAACATGGAGAATTAGTGGAACAACGGACATATCGGGAAGCCCTCTGTTTAGAGGCGGATGTCTCCCCGGTTCTTTCGATTGTAGGAGCAGGGGGAAAAACAACAACTGCCCTGCATTTGGCACAGGAGTTTGTAAATGCAAAGATAGCAGTTGCAGTAACAACTTCAACGCATATGCAGATAGAAACTGAGCCCTGGTTTTTGCTAGAAGAGTCCATGGAAAAGTTGCGTGAAATTTTGGAACGGGAAAAACAGGTCTGGTTTGGGATTCCTGAACCGTTGAAAGAACCGGGCGGAGTTCGGAAGATGCGAATGGTTTCTAGTCCGTTTTTCAGAAAGGTCTGTGCTTTGCAGATTCCGGTCATTATTGAAGCAGATGGTGCTAGGCGAATGTCATGTAAGGTGCCGGGAGAGCATGAGCCGGTGCTGTTTCCGGAAACAACAGGAGTATTGGCGGTGTATGGTCTGGACGCGGTTGGGAAATCAATTCAAGAGCATTGTTTTCGACCGGAGAAAGTGGCGGAAGTTCTAAAAAAACAACAGTCAGATTGTTTGGAGGCAGAAGACATTGTGACGCTTGCAATGGACAAACGAGGTGGGAGAAAAGGTGTTTCTGAAGATCAAAATTATTGGATTATTTTGAATAAAGCGGATAATAAAAAAAGAATTGAAATTGCAAAATACATTTGTGAGAAGATTTCAGAACGAGAAAGATTGTGCATCTTAGTCACCAGTCATACATCAGAAGGAGTACAAACATGAAGATACTAATTAAAGGAGCAGGAGATTTGGCTACAGGTATTGCAGTAAGGCTATATCAGTGTGGGCATAGAATTGTGATGACAGAGATTGCCAAACCACTGACTGTAAGACGGATGGTAGCATTTTCAAGAGCAGTGTATGAGAATACCGCAGTAGTGGAGGATATCTGCGGAGAGTTGGTACAGTCAGTAAAAGAGGCAGAACAGATTGTGAAAAATGGGAGAATTGCGATTGTTGTAGATGAGGAAGCAAAGATACGTGATACTTATCAGCCGGATGTTATCATTGATGCGATTCTGGCAAAGAAAAATCTGGGAACTCGAATGACAGATGCTCCTTTTGTAGTTGGTGTAGGACCGGGATTTACAGCCGGAGAAGACTGCCACTGTGTACTCGAAACAAAGAGAGGACATACACTGGGAAATGTAATCTGGAAAGGGAGCGCAATTCCAAATACGGGTGTGCCAGGAAATGTGGGCGGTTATACGATCGAACGCCTGATTCGTGCCAGTGCACAGGGAGAGATGGAACCGGTGGCGCATATCGGTGAACTGGTACAGGAGGGGCAGGTTGTTGCATATACAGGGAAAAAACCGGTTTATGCGAAAATGACAGGAATTGTTCGGGGAATGCTGCAGGATGGTGTGACGGTAGAAGAGAACTTAAAAATCGGTGATATTGATGCACGCTGTGAACGCACTCATTGTTTTACCGTATCGGATAAGGCACGTTCGATCGGAGGTGCAGCGCTGGAAGCTGTGACACAGTTTGAACGGATTTATGGAAAATATGCGGTCATTGTGTTGGCAGCAGGTTCCGGAATTCGATTTGGCAGCAACAAGCTTCTGGCAAATGTTCAAGGAAAACCGATGTATGAGTATATGATTCGAAAATTGGAGGCTTTGAAAGGTTTTCCTGTATATTTGGTGACTGGATACGAGCAGATCCGTACAGCAGCAGAGGAAAAAGGGATTCGTGTAGTGGATAATTTTGAACCGGAACTGGGAATTTCTCACTCTTTGAAATTAGGGTTGACGATGTGTTTAAAAGAAAAGCCACAGATTGAGGGGGTGCTTTTTTCGGTATGCGATCAACCTGATCTGACCTTGGTTACGATGTTAACGCTGATAAGGACTGCGATGCTGCATCCGGGGAAAATTATTTGTTGCGGTCATGATGGTGTCCCAGGAAATCCGGTATTGTGGGATAAAGACTTTTTTGGATCGTTAATGACACTGGAAGGAGATACCGGTGGAAAAAGAATCCTGGAACATCAGAAAGAACAGTGTGTTTTGGTAGAGACAGGCGCAGAAGAATTAAAGGACATTGACAGAAAGAAGGATTTGCCAGAATAATAGGAAAGATGGAAAAAGAAAGGATGATACGATGTATACACTTCAAGTGAACGGAAAAACGTATGAAGTTGCAGAAGATAAAAAGTTGATGCGTTTCTTACGTGATGATCTGCATCTGACTTCTGTAAAAGACGGATGCAGCCAAGGAGCATGTGGAACTTGTACAGTCCTGGTTGATGGGAAAACAACAAAAGCCTGTATTCCGATGATTTCCAAAATGGAGGGAAAGTCAATCGTAACAGTAGAGGGATTAAGTGAAAGGGAAAAAGAAGTATATACGTATGCGTTTGGAAAAGTAGGCGCAGTACAGTGCGGCTTCTGCATTCCGGGAATGGTTATCTGTGCAAAAGGTTTGATTGATATGAATCCGAATCCGACACGACTGGAAGTTGTTACTTCAATTCGTAATAATATCTGCCGCTGTACCGGATATAAGAAGATTATTGAAGGAATTCTTTTAAGTGCAAAGATATTTCGTGAAAATCTTCCGGTTTATGAAAATGAAGGCGTGACACAGGTAGGAGATGCTATTCTGAGAGTAGATGTGAAAGATAAGGTATGTGGAACAGGTGAGTATCCAGATGATATCTATCTAGATGGTATGATTTACGGAAGTGCTGTTCGATCTGAATATCCACGTGCGAAAGTGCTTGCAATTCGTACAGAGGAAGCAAAAGCCCTGGATGGTGTCATTGGAGTTTATACCGCAGAGGATGTTCCGGGAGATGTGAAAGTCGGACATTTGAAACAGGATTGGGATACGATGATTCCTGTAGGTAAGACGACTCATTATGTGGGGGATGCAATCTGTTTAGTGGCAGCCGAGACGCCGGAAATTATAGAAAAGGCAAAAAGTCTGATCAAAGTGGAGTATGAAGTGCTCGATCCGGTACTGAATCCGTTTGATGCAATGGAAGAAAATGCACCGCTTGTACATGGATCAGGGAATGTTCTGGCACATGAGCATCTGGTTCGTGGAAATGCAGATGAAGTGATTGCAAATTCTAAATATAAAGTGACGAGACATTATGAGACACCGTGGACAGAACATGCATTTCTGGAACCTGAATGTGCAGTGGCAATGCCATTTGATGAAGATGGTGTGTACATTTATTCTACCGACCAGAGCGTCTACGATACACAGCATGAATGCTGTTTGATGCTTGGACTTCCACCGGAGAAGGTGATTGTAGAAAATAAGTTGGTAGGAGGCGGTTTTGGTGGTAAAGAAGATGTGAGTGTACAGCATCATGCAGCACTGATTGCATATCTGACAAAACGTATCGTAAAGGTAAAACTTTCCAGACAGGAAAGTCTGACAGTTCATCCAAAACGTCATCCAATGTGGATGGATATTACAACAGCCTGTGATGAAAATGGATATCTGACAGCGATGAAAGCTGTCGTTGTATCTGATACAGGTGCTTATGCATCACTGGGAGGACCGGTTCTTCAAAGAGCATGCACTCATGCAGCAGGGCCATACAACTTCCAGACGATAGATATTGATGGAACTGCTGTTTATACAAATAATCCACCGGCAGGTGCATTCCGTGGGTTCGGAGTGACACAAACTTGCTTTGGTTCTGAAATGAACCTGAATCTTCTTGCTGAGATGGTGGGAATATCACCATGGGAAATCCGTTATCGTAATGCGATACGTCCTGGACAGGTACTTCCGAACGGGCAGATTGCAGATTCGTCTACCGGAGTTGCCGAAACGTTGGAAGCAGTCAAAGCGATTTGTGAGAATGAGCGTTATGCAGGGCTTGCCTGTGCGATGAAAAATGCTGGAGTCGGTGTGGGGCTTCCTGACTGGGGACGCTGCTGTCTTATGGTAAAGGATGGTAAGGTGGAGATTCGTGCGGGGGCATCTTGTATCGGTCAAGGACTTGGAACTGTTTTGACACAGGTAGTTTCCCAGACTGCTGAACTGGCCTATGAACAGATTGTATATTGCCCGCCGAACACGGCAGATTCACCGGATTCTGGAACAACGTCTGGATCTCGGCAGACACTGATAACAGGTGAAGCTGCAAAACGTGCTTCCTTGAAGCTGAAAGAAGCGATGAAGAGTAAGAGCTTGGAAGAATTAAATGGAACTGAGTATTATGGGGAATATCTTGCTAAGACGGACAAGATGGGAAGTGATGTGCCGAATCCGGTATCTCATGTGGCATATGGATATGCAACCCAGGTTTGTGTTCTGAATGAAGATGGAACCATCAAGAAGATGATTGCAGCCCATGACGTAGGAAAAGCGGTTAATCCGAAGAGTGTGGAAGGACAGATCGAAGGAGGCGTTGTTATGAGTCTTGGTTATGCGCTGAGCGAGCAGTATGAATTGAAAGATGGTCATCCGGTATCCCGGTTTGGAACACTGGGCTTATTCAAAGCCGATAAAGTGCCAGATGTGGAAGCGATTATTGTGGAAAAACAAGGAATTGATCAGGCATACGGTGCCATTGGTATCGGAGAGATTACATCTATTCCGACTGCACCGGCAATTGCTGCTGCATATTATAAACTGCAGGGAGAGTTTCAGACAAAATTACCACTCGTAAATACGCCATACGCAAGAAAAAAGAAGAAGTAAGAAAGAGATGTCGCGAAGAAAAACACCATATGATGGGAAATCATATGGTGTTTTTTGAAAGTGGATATGCTATAATTGATTAAAATAAAACGGTCATTTGTTTACAGAGTAGGAGAGGGAGGATGGCAGCATGTGGACGAGCATGGAGTTGAAAGTTCGGGCAAAGGGAGCTTTTTATAAGAATTATTGGCATTGCGTATTGACAGCACTGGTGATGTCAATTTTCGCTGGTCTGGTAGTATACAATTTCTTTGGAGTTTTTTATGATCATGATATGTATTGGCATACAAATCTATTTTGGGAACAATCAAGAGTCTTATTGCTACAGGCGTTCTACACGTTGGTGGATGTAAGAGTTGTTGGGGGAATAACCGGGATATTGTTTCTTTTTTTAAAAGTATTTTTGGGCAATGTGCTGTTCGTTGGAGGATGCCGTTTTTTCATTATGAATCAGACGATGAATCCGATGGCGGTGGAGTTGGGGTTCGGGATGAATCCTCAGGCATATGGAAAGATGGTTCAGACGATGCTTCTGAAAGATCTTTATACAATGCTTTGGTCCTTGTTATTTGTGATTCCGGGTGTGATCAAGCATTATGAATACCTAATGATTCCCTATATTCTGGGAGAGAATCCGGAGATGGATTATAAGGAAGCATTTTTGATTAGTAGGAGGATGATGGAAGGACAGAAAATGAATGCATTTGTACTGGATTTGACATTCATTGGATGGGCAATTGTATCAAGTCTTACATTGGGAATCGTGGGAGTATTTTTTGTACAACCATATTATCAGGCAACGCGTGCAGAATTGTATAGTTGGAATCGGATGATCGCTTATCAGGAAGGATATATCCGTTAGGCGAAGTCCAATGGCTGTGACTGCAACTTTTGTAATCACAGCCATTGTCTTCTGTAGAGTTTCATTTCTATAGTTCTTATCATATCAGGGAATCGTGACGTTTCTATGACAGAAATTGGAAGAATTTATAAAGATTCTGAAAGGTATATAAAGCGATTCGTAGTAAAAGGTACTATGCGATATAAATTTAAACGTGCATACAGTCTTTTTTGGCTGTATGCCATTTTTCTTTTTGGGTATTATACATTTCAAATAACCATTCAATAGCAGAATCCATACCTTCGTCATTCATCGGAAAAGAAGCAGACTGTTTGTCTTTCGAGGGGGTTTTTTCAAAAGACCATGGCTCCGGATAGACGAAGACGGTGAAGGTTTCTTTGGATTCATCACAGCGAAAAAAATAACGCATTCCATTGTGGCTGCCGGAAAAAGGCTCTTTTTTTAATCCACCTACGGGAATTAGTTTTTTGTCAATCATAGACTTTCATCCTTTCTTAAGATTGTAACAATAGCCGAAGTATGGCCAAGGTTGTATTATATATATATTATACCATGATATTGAATCATTCAGAATAGAAATTTTGCAGATGCAGATACTAGCGATAACAGTTCGACTTTGAATGAATTTGGATACAGATTCTTTCGGATAGGGGACTGAATTTTTAAAACAGCGGGGTGAAGAATAATGTTGAGTTCAAAAGAAAATGAAAAAATAATAGATGACTTTGATTATCTTTCAAATGCGGCTTCAACGCAGGATTGTACAGGCTTAATTCCAGCTCTCCCCACGTCAGAAGCAGAACTGGAATCTTATAATGATGTGTATCAGTATCGCCCACCGGTGATTTCGGACAAGAATTTAAAAGACGGAGATTCCTCTCAATAATTTATCCGAAATAGTTCAGACTCTTCTTTTCACAAGATGTTGTATTTTTCCATTGTCGTAGTTTCTATAAAATGATATAATATTACAAATATATGTTATGAGCAATACGAAAGAGAGGAATATACATCATGAAATGTCCGATATGCGGCAAAGAACTTGAATTATTGAAAAAGCAAGTTGGTGTTGAGGAAAGCGGCAACCCAGTCTTTCATCAATATGCAGTGTGCAGATCCTGTAAAAAGCAGTGGAATTTGGACAAACAACGGGCGAAGAAGAAAGCATCTGTTGATGCTTCTGCAACAAAGCCAATTGTAAAAAAGGCGGATATACTGGAGAAAAAGGCGAACGTGGCAGAGAAAAAAGCAACTGCACAAAAGAAAGCGGCACCATCGGAGAGAAAAGAAACATCAGAGAAGAAACCGGTAGCAAATCGTCCGACATCTGTTCAGAATCGGACAGAGTGTGAAGAACAGCGATATGCAAATATCCCATCTCAGCGTGTGAGAACAAAGAAGGAAAAAGCGGTGCGTCAGGCTTATGAAGAGATGCTTTCCACAGATCCGAATTATCGACCAAAGAAAAGGAAATCTTCCCCAGAAGAAACAACTGTAAGTAAAAAGGCAGTAAGAAAA
>JAHHTO010000055.1 GCA_020024595.1 Schaedlerella sp. | reverse complement strand
GTGATGCTATCGTCCGAGGGGGACGATATGATCATCTTCTGGAGAAATTCGGAAAGAGCACACCTTCGATTGGTTTCGCCATCATCGTAGATGAATTGATGAGTGCTTTAAGCCGTCAGAAAATTGCAGTGGATGCAGGTCATCGGAATTTGATCGTATATACAGAAGATAGTTTACAGTGGGCATTCTCGCTGGCAAAGGATTTTCGCGAAAAAGGAAAATGTATCGCTCTTAGGAAACGGAGATTGGATGAAACAAGGAGTGATTACGAAGAATATGGCAGGCGTGTACAAGCAGACAGTCTTCTCTATCTGCAAAAAAGTCATATTATAGAAGTAGTGAATCTAAAGACCGGAGAAGAACGGATTCTGCATGCAGAAAAGGCGAAACAAGCGGAGGGCAAAACACTATGAGATATTTGACATTTGCACTTACAAAAGGCCGTCTGGCAAATAAAACATTAGAACTTCTAGAACGTCTCGGTATTACTTGTGAGGAGATGAAAGACAAAAGTTCTAGAAAACTGATTTTTGTCAATGAAGAGCTGAAACTGAAATTTTTCCTTGCAAAAGGACCCGACGTTCCCACTTATGTTGAATACGGTGCGGCAGACATCGGTGTTGTAGGAAAAGATACCATCGTAGAAGAAGGGCGTAAGGTTCATGAGGTATTGGATCTTGATTTTGGAAAATGCCGGATGTGTGTCTGTGGTTATAAAGAGACAGCAGAACTTTTAAGGCATCATGAACGGATCCGTGTTGCAACGAAGTATCCAAACATCGCCAAGGACTATTTTTATAATAAAAAGCACCAGACTGTTGAGATTATCAAAATGAATGGTTCTATCGAACTCGCTCCAATCGTAGGACTTTCAGAAGTGATTGTAGATATCGTAGAAACTGGTTCTACATTGAAGGAAAACGGATTGGTTGTATTGGAAGAAGTTTGTCCGTTATCTGCCCGGATGATTGTAAACCCAGTTAGTATGCGAATGGAAAATGACAGAATTAAAGAACTGATTCATAATTTGCGGAATCTGTTACAGGAGGAATAGTATGCGAATTGAGAAACTGAATGAAACAACAAAGAAAAATCTGCTGGAGGATTTGCTGAAGCGCAGCCCCAATAGTTATGCCGCATATGAAAAGAGCGTACAGGAAATTCTGGATAATGTGTGTGAAAAAAGAGACTCCGCTTTGTTTGCCTATACAGCACAGTTTGACGGAGCACAGATTGACGCTACCAATATATTGGTAACAGATGGGGAAATCAAAGAAGCCTATGCACAAGTCGATAAAAATCTACTTTGTATTATCCGTAAAGCATTGAAAAATATAGAGTCGTATCATGTAAAGCAGATGCAGTACAGCTGGTTTGACAGCAAACCAAACGGAACAATGCTTGGACAAAAAGTAACCGCACTGCAAAGAGTTGGTGTGTATGTGCCGGGTGGAAAGGCAGTATATCCATCTTCTGTACTGATGAATATTGTACCGGCAAAGGTTGCCGGAGTAGATGAAATTATTATGGTTACTCCGCCAGGAAAAGACGGAAGCATTCATCCGACCACACTGGTTGCCGCAAAAGAGGCAGGCGCAGACAAAATCTTTAAAGTCGGGGGTGCTCAGGCAATTGCTGCACTGGCGTATGGAACCGAAAGTATTCCGAAGGTAGACAAGATCGTCGGACCAGGTAATATCTATGTAGCACTTGCTAAAAAGGCCGTTTACGGTCATGTCAGCATCGATTCCATTGCCGGACCTAGTGAGATTCTTGTACTGGCAGATGAAACAGCAAATCCACGTTATGTTGCAGCAGACTTGCTGTCGCAGGCTGAGCATGACGAACTGGCTTCTGCAATTTTTATTACAACAAGTATGGAGTTGGCAGAAAAAGTTTCGGATGAAATAGACGTTTTCACAGCCGAATTGTCTCGGAAGGAGATCATTCAGAAATCATTGGACAATTATGGTCACATTCTTGTTGCGGATACATTAGAAGATGCGATTGCTGCTGCAAATGAAATTGCATCGGAGCATTTGGAAATCATGACGAAGGATCCATATCAGACAATGACGAAAATTCGTAATGCAGGAGCGATTTTTATCGGAGAATACAGTAGTGAACCGTTAGGTGACTACTTTGCAGGTCCAAATCACATTCTGCCAACAAATGGAACCGCTAAGTTCTTCTCACCGCTTTCCGTTGAGGATTTCCTGAAAAAATCTAGTATTATTGCCTACTCCAAAGAGGCTTTGGAAGCGATTCATACGGAGATCGAACAGTTTGCAGAAGCGGAGCAACTGACTGCACATGCAAATTCAATCAAAGTTCGTTTTGAAAAATAGTATTGGATGGAAGGGAGGCTTACTGATGGAGAAGCGTATTGGAAACAGTACACGAACTACAAAAGAAACAGATATCCAATTGAGTATCAATCTGGATGGAAGCGGGAAAAATCAGATTGATACGGGAATTCCATTCTTTGACCATATGCTGGATGGATTTGCGCGTCACGGTCTATTTGATTTATCTGTTAAGGTAAAAGGCGATTTGGATGTGGACTGTCATCATACAGTAGAAGATACAGGAATCGTACTTGGACAGGCAATTTCAGAAGCACTCGGAAATAAAGCAGGGATAAAACGTTATGGAAGTTTTCTGCTTCCGATGGATGAAACACTTGCGCTATGTGCCATTGATTTGTCCGGACGTCCGTATTTAAACTACCGTGCGGAATTTACAACAAAAGCGTTAGGAACGCTGGATACTGAGATGATTAGAGAGTTTTTCTACGCTGTTTCTTATAGTGCAGCAATGAATCTACATTTAAAGATTCTTGAAAATGGAAACAACCATCATATGGCAGAAGCATTATTTAAAGCATTTGGAAAAGCGTTGGATGTGGCAACACAGGAAGAACCTCGCATAAAAGAAGTCTGGTCTACAAAGGGCAGCTTGTAAAAGGAGAGAAAAAATGAGTTATAAAAGATTGACACCATGTATTTTGATTGACAAAGGGAAAGCCGTCAAATGGTTTGACGACCGTGTCGTGATTTCAGAAGATGTGGTGACTCTTGCGAAGCAGTACTGTGACCGCGGAGCAGATGAACTAATTGTATTTGATTTGTCTACTTCAGACGAAGATCACGAAGAAGCTATCGAACTGATGCGAAAAATAAATCGTGTCATTCGTATTCCAATGGTTGCGGGAGGCAATATTAGACGGCAGGAGGATGTAAAGAAAATATTGTATGCTGGGGCGAAGCGAGCCATTCTGAATTTTTCCAAGGCGATATCACAGGAAATACTAGAAGAAGTTTCACTGCGTTTTGGAAAAGAAAGAATTGGTGTATCACTGAATGATTTTGATGGTCTCTTCAAACGTCAACATCAGATTGCAGAATATACCTCTGAGGTAATTTTTATGCACCGTCTGGACTTAAATTCTGTGCTGAGTATTACAGATATCCCGTGTGTCGTAATGACAGATACGATGGAACAGTCAGAAATACTAAAGATTCTAAAATCCAGCAATGTCAAAGGCGTATCTGGTCTTTTGGTAAGTCAATTGGATATGAATTTTAACAAATTTAAGCAGATTTGTGCAGATGAAGGAATCAAAATGACATCATTTGAAAGCCTATTGGAATTTTCAGAATTGAAATTAAATTCTGATGGTCTACTTCCGGTAATTGTACAGGACTATGAGACAAATGAAGTACTGATGATGGCATATATGAATGAAGAGGCATTCAATCATACGGTAAAATCTGGGAAAATGACATATTACAGCAGAAGTCGTAAAGAACAATGGGTAAAAGGTCAGACATCCGGACATTTTCAGTATGTCAAATCCCTGACTGTGGATTGTGACAGAGATACGTTGTTGGCAAAGGTGGAGCAAATAGGCGCAGCCTGTCATACGGGAAACCGAACTTGTTTTTTCCAGCCAATTGTAGGAAATGACTATGATTCTAAAAATCCACTTCAGATTTTTGAAACTGTGTATCATACTATTACAGACCGCAAACAGCATCCAAAAGAAGGCTCCTATACAAATTATCTATTTGATAAAGGAATTGACAAGATTTTGAAAAAAGTAGGGGAGGAAGCTACAGAAATTGTCATTGCGGCTAAAAATCCAAGTCCGGAAGAAATTAAATATGAAATTGCCGATTTCTTATACCATGCTATGGTACTGATGGTAGAAAAAGGAGTCTCTTGGGAAGATATTACGAAAGAACTGGCAGATAGATAGAAACGGGTTCTGTAACTGAAAAAGAGGACATAAAATATGGTAGACAGACCATATTTTATGTTCTTTTTATTTGCAGAAAGAGGGATTGTTTATGAATCATTCTGAAGAAAGAAGACGGGAGTTATTAAGACAAACGAGACAGTTGTACGATGATAGTTGGATTCCCGCAGTGCATCCGCGATATGGTAATATTTGCAGGAATCTATATGGCACCGATGAAGAAGTGCAGGGAGGCAGTTTTGTCCTTCGTCTATCTCTGGTCATTCTTCTGTTTGTATGTTATGTCTGGATGGATTATGCAGAAGTTCCGGTGATGAATGTGGACAGTAAGCAGATAGTTACACAAATCGAAAAACAGATGAATATGGAAGAACTGCAGGAAGTTTCACTGATATTTTCAGAAAGAATTAAGGAAAAGATAAGAGAATGAATTGTAAATGTGTGATATAATATGAACACTTAATAAGATACTTTCAGAGCTTGATTGAAGAAACATAAGAGGATTTTTTATGAAATGGTTAAAACGTTTGTTTACAGTGTTCTTATTTTTCCTGATCATTTTGTTGTTTCCTGTCGGAGTCATTACCTACAAAGGATATCAGCGGTATGAAGCAGCATTGGAAGAGGAATCATTGGATGTAAAAATCAATAGAATACAGTCAAATCCACACTATACGACGCTGGATCAACTTCCAGAGACTTATTTGAATGCAGTTGTGGCAGTAGAAGATAAACGATTTTATTCGCATCCCGGAATTGATCCGATTTCTCTGATGAGGGCAGTTCGGAACAATATTCGTGCCGGAGCATTGATTGAGGGAGGAAGCACGATCAGCCAGCAATTGGCTAAAAATCTCTATTTTGTTGATGATACGAGTATTGTCCGCAAAGCAGCGGAAGCAATGATGACAATGGTTTTGGAAAGCAAATACACCAAAAATGAGATCCTGGAAATATATGTAAACTGTATCTATTTTGGAGAATCTTATTATTGTGTTTATGATGCAAGTATGGGATATTTTGGGAAGAGTCCCTCAGAAATGTCAGAATATGAAAGTACAATACTTGCAGGAGTACCAAATGCACCTTCGGCTTATGCGCCGACAGTAAACATGAATCTGGCAATAGAGCGTCAGCATAAGGTACTGGAAAGTATGGTGAGGGAAGGTTATCTGACACAAGAAGAAATGGAAGTAATTAAAGCTTCTGGGGTGCAGGCAGAATAAGACAGAAGAGTAGAAATGAAAGAGTATTGGTTATTTCGTAATCAATACTCTTTTTTATTTTGTTAACCTATTTTTATTTTCTTACATAAGACCTTGTACTAAATTTTTAGATTGAAACATATAAATGTTTTCGAGAATACGAGAGTATATCAAATAGGATACTTAACAAAGAGAAAGGAGTGTGAAATGAAAGAAAAAGGTTGGAGGATGTTCGTATCGGCGATTCTGTTTTTTGTATTCCTGTCGGTGATGAATCTAGGTGTATTTGCAGCACCTGTACAGGAAGAAAGTAGCAGTGATGAGACTACAGAGGAAAGCACATGGAACCAGAAGGAGGGAGCAGAAGTAAAAATTATTGAGGCAAAAGTATATCTACGTTACAGCAATGATGTGCCAGAGAACACGTTACAGTCTGATGGGGCAAATGAATTCGGGCCAGCAGGAAATAATACACCATACATTACGGTGAAAGTGAATTTAGATACTGTAGCTGAAAAAGCGAATCATCATTCCAATGGTTCCTGGGTTTACTATTCTATAGACAGTGATGATCGATATAATACGGTTCCGAATGATAATACGATTGATCGAAAAAAGAACGCAGATAACTTTTGGAAGAGTGTCATATATCCGGCAATTCAGGAAAGTGACAAACAAGCATTAGATACAATTTTTGGAAACGACAGTTTTATCGGATATGTATTGAAGCTTGAATCGGATGGATGGCATATGGATGGAGTTTTGAGAAAAGATCCACCGGTTTATGTTGTAGAACTGTATGAAGAGAATAGCAATTCTGTTCTTTTTGCAATTTCAGAAAGTGGAAATGATGGAGTTCCCTATGAAATGTTCAAGAAGTATGTGGAAAAAAGCTTAGATGCAGATTTTGGAAATTACGAATGGGTTACGGAAGAAGATGACAACCTTGCAGTAAAATATCAGAAAGATGGAGTATGGTATCAGTCTATCATTACACCAAGAAATAAGGAGGGAAATGATAATGGATACCATGTATATCCGAATCAAAAAATTTTTGAATATCGGACTGTGACACCTGATATTTATTTTATCAGCCGCATGAAAATAAAAACAGAAGTATGTTCCGGTAATCTGACAATATCAAAAACGGTAGAAGGAAGTGCTGCAAATCCGAAAGAACATTTTATATTTACGTTAAATGTACCGGATACTGTGGATGGGGATTATGTCATAACCTATCAAGGAACAGAAAGTTGTGAAAATCCAGGACAGCATGAAGAAACGATTCACTTTGAAGAACAAATGGCGACATTTGTATTGAAGCATGGAGAATCCGCTACGGTACAAGGGCTGACAGGTAAAGTGACTGTAAAAGAAAACAATGAAAAATACCAAACTTCCTATTGTATCAATGAGGGAAACAAAGAACTTTATCTCAATAGTCAAGGTGTAATTGTAGATGTTTCCGGTCTAGATACAACCATAGCATTTGAAAATAGAAAGGATGCACCGCCGGATACTGGAGTCCAGATACATATTATGCCGGGATGTTTGGCTGTTTTGGTAGGAATCGGTGTAGGTGTCGTAATGCTACTGTCAATGAAAAAGAGAAAACGGAGATAGAGCATGAAAAAGAATCACAAAAAAATAAATACAAACAGAACCATTTCCTCTCTGGAAGATATTTCCTACGTATTGAAAACAATACGGTTCAAGAAACATTTCGGTGGAATCGACGAGCAGGATGTCTGGGAAAAAATACGGTATCTAGATGAAATGTATCGAAAGGTATTTTTTATCCAGGAACAAAAATACCGTCTGTTAATTGAAATAGAACGCCAGAAAATAGAAACACAGATGGACGTCTTAGGAGAAGCAGAAGATGAATGAACATATATATCTAGATGAAAGAGACAGCACAGCAGAAGCAATACGGATACGCCAGCAAAAAATACAATTGAAAAAAATGCGAACAGACGATTTGAGAAAAGCTATCATTTTAGTTATATTTGTTACCTTTTTTTTCTGTAAAGTTTTTGGATATTCTGTAATGCATGGAAACTCTATGAATCCGGCATTGAAAAACGGAGATTTACTGTTCTATTATCGGCTACAGTCTGGATATGAAAATGGAGATGTGGTCATATACGAAGTGAATCATATTACATATGTGGGAAGAATCGCTGCATTGCCACAGGAGAGTGTAGAAATCACAGCAAAAGGGCAATTGATCGTCAACGGTTATACGCAGGCAGACTTTAACAAGCAGAAGGTATACAGACAAGGAACAGAAGAGAGTTCTGATCCATTAGAACTTTCGAGAGATGAATATTTCATTTTGGCGGATGACAAAACAACGATTGAGGACAGTCGGACTTATGGTGCTGTTTCAGAAAAAAATATCAAGGGAATCGTCATTACCATTTTCCGCCGACGAAAAATTTAAAAATTAAAAATAAGAAAGGAAACTCTATGAGCAGCTCTTTTCAGAGTTGTGCATACGAAGGTAAGAAAATGAAAAGATTCATGAAAGAATGTATGGCTGTATTACTGGCCGGAACCATGATGTTGGGCATTTCTGTAAGTGTATTTGCAGCAGAAAAAGGCACCGTTTCTGTGACTACTGAAGATACCGCAAGCAAAGTGAAAAAAACATGGAATGTAGCAGAAAATGGATTGTTTATTGATAATGAGGAATTTAAATTCACATTGAACTATGAGAATGCAGATCCGATTGGAACAAATGAAACAGTACAACCAAAACTTGGAAAAGATCATTTTATCACAAAACAAGTCGTGATCACAACTACGTGGAAAGCTAATGCAGAAGGCGGAGAGTCTATATCAGCAGAGATTGGATATGAAAAACTGTTTGAAGATATCACCTTTTCTGCACCGGGCATATACCATTTTGAATTAAAAGAGGAAGAAGGTAAGAATCCAAACATTTCCTATTCAAAAACAAGTTATGATATAGATGTTCAGGTGATATGGGATAAGATTGAAGAAGGTACACTGAAAATCGGTGGCATTGTAACCAAAAAAAGGAGTCAGAATGTCACAAATGATACTGAAAAAAAAGTTCCAGATGCTATTTTTGTAAATGAACCAGCAGAGCATAGAGACTTCACAATCAGTAAAACAGTAGCAGGAAATGCTGCAAATAAAAATGATATTTTTACATTTACTGTTCTGCTAGATCCGAATACAACATCGGGCACCTATTCTACAAATTATGAAAAAGTAATGGTAACAGCTGGACAGGAAGCAACTTTTACCTTGAAACATGGAGAAAAACTTATCATTCATAATCTTCCAATTTATGCAAAATATACCGTAACAGAAAAAGATTCAAAAGGTTATGAGAAAACTGAGATAGCTATAAACGGAGATGCAAAAAAAACAGGAAAAGTGGCAGAAGCAACGATAATTCCAGATTGTAATACAGTAGCATATACAAATACAAATAATGTGGCTTCTCCTACAGGAATGATTCTTCAATATGTACCAAATGTTTTACTTTTGGTGGTTGCAGTCATTGGTTGTTTCATATTTTTCCGTCGCAGAAGAGGATAAAGATGATTGAAGAATAGGGAAGTTAAAATGGAGCGAACAAGTGGATATTACGTAACAAAGGGATTCCATATTTTGATAAATGGTCTGGCAGCATTATTTTTTCTATGCTGCCTGGCATATGCGGGATATGCGTTATGGGATAACTGGGTGGTACTTCATGAACCAGAGGAAATGCGTAACAAACTCATAAAATATAAGCCCTCAGATGTGGACAGTTTGGAATACAGTTTCCAGCAATTTACGATAAAGAATCCAGATGTGTGTGCATGGATTACTATAGATCAAACAAATATTGATTATCCAGTGGTGCAGGGAAGAGATAATTATGAATATCTGGATAAAAATGTGTTCGGAGAGGCTTCTGCATCCGGTAGTATTTTTCTTGATTATCAGAATAGCAGAGATTTCACAGATTTTTATTCGATTTTGATGGGACACCATATGCAAGGAGGACAGATGTTCGCTGATATAGATAAATTCATAGATGAAAAATTCTTTTCAGAGAATCATACAGGAACTTTATATTTACCTGATAAGATTTTGAATCTGGAAATTACAGCATTTTTATCTGCAGATGCATACGACAATTATCTCTACCGTACAGACTGGACTAGTGAACAGAGCAGAAGGGAATTGATCTCTCATATCACTCAGTGCTCCATCCATCAACGGGAGCATCCGCTGATAGAAACAGATCGGATTCTTGCTCTTTCCACCTGTGCTTCCGGTGCCACAAATGCACGTTATTTATTGATCTGCAGAGTGACGGGGGAGAGGAATATAATGGAATAAAATAAAAATTTGCTGTCGGGAAAACACCGGCAGCATTTTTTATGGAATTTATTGATTAAAAAAAGTATTGACAATTATTTAAAACACGCTATAATTAACTATGTTAACTTTTTTAAGGAGAGAGATTCATGGAACAGATTGAATGGCTGCAAATGCTATCATATCAACAAGAGTTACATCATTTTTCAAGAGACTTATTGTTACAAAGTCAAAACCAGACTTTAACTGCCAGTGAACGAGAATTACTATCTCGTCTTTATCTGGAACCACAAGTGAATACACCACTTGCGTTGAGCCGATGCAGTGGAATGAAAAAAGAGGCCGTCAGTCGGTGTTTAAAACGGCTTTTTGAAAAAGGATGTATCCAGAAAGAGAAGCATCCAAAAGATGAACGCAGTTATTTGCTCTCTTTGACGGAGACTGGACAAAAGGAACTTCACAAAAATTATGGTGCAATACTCCAACCGTTATACGATCTTCGAAGACGCATGGGACCGGAGTTTGATGTCCTTTTTCAATTGATTTGCAAAGCAAACTTAAAAGTCAATGATTCTGATAAAAAATAATTATCATGCAATTCTTCAGGAGGTGTTTTGATTGCATTTTTATGATATGTTACAATTAGATCCCGCTGTTTTAAAACCAAAAATTCGTAATGCTGAAACGACACGAGAACGGCGGATGTTACAGACAGCTGTAGTACTTCGCTCTATTTTGATCGTCGCTTTTGCGATTGCTTTCATTGCCACGCTTTCCAATGTGTTTGGATCAGAAAACAGCCCCATGGCAGTGGCGTTGTTTTGTATTCTGCTGGGGATCCGTTTTGTAGACTTTGGATACTGTATCGCAGATTCTATGAGAAATCTGGCAATTGTATTTTCGCTTTTGTTGATTACGCCAGTATTGACTTCCATTGTGAATCCATTATTCGCAATCTGTATCCACGTTGGTTCGTTTTTAACGATTCTTATGATGACTTGTGATGAACCGGCACTTGGAAACGCTGGCTTATATGGATTTGCTTATGTTTACCTTACCGGTAATCCTGTTACAGGAGAGTTGTTGTGGAAACGTTTTCTCTTAACAATGGTTGGATATATTTTATGTGGATCGATTCTTTATTTTAAACACAGAAAGAAACATACAGACGTTCGTTTTCATCAGGTGTTGGGAAAATTTAGTTTATCTTCTGAAAAAAGCCGATGGCAGCTTCGGGTGGCACTTGGAACAGGTCTGATATTAACGTTAGGCAATGCTTTGCAGGTAGAGCGTTTCATGTGGGCAGGTTTTGCCTGTGCTTCCTTATTATCCACTTATCCTGCTGCGGTAGATGTAAAAGAACGCGTTTTTCATCGAATACTGGGAGTCATTGTGGGGGCGTTGCTCTTTTTCGTGCTTTATCAGGTGACACCTGATTCCTTGCATACGCTTTTAGGCCCGTTTGGCGGATTTTGTATGGGCTTTTGTACAGATTATCGATATAAAACAGCCATAAACTGTCTTGGTGCATTGTTATTAGCCTCCAATTTGTATGGAATTGGCGGTGCAGTGATTCTACGTATTTTGAACAATATAGTAGGAGCCGTATTCGGATATATTTTTTTCGTTTTATATCAAAAGTTAGTAGATAATCGCTTTGCAGAAAATGTTGGAAATGCTCAGGAACCGATATCGTAAATGTAAAAATGAAAAAATAAATTAGGAATCATATATCGTTTTTTTGTTAAAGATGGATAAAAAAGAGTTGAAGCTGATATGATATGCTCCAGCTCTTTTTTGGTTATAGAAAGTGCTTTGTTACAAGTTTTTTATTTTTCTGAATTTTATTGCAACAAAAAGAGACGAAAATGACTCATATTATAAAAGAAGAAAAATACAAGGAGAACGTAGGAGGTCAGTCGAAATGAAAAACAAAAAAATAGTATTCGGTATTATATTGATTTTAATGATTGTAATTGCAATAGCAGGAATGATATTAAAAAATAATCAGCACGAAAAAAGGCAGAAAAAACACCTGACAAAATGGAAGAGAAATTGACAGGTATCTACCTGACTTATGGAGAAGAAGAGGAATTTTATGTTTTTGTAGATTCTAAGAATGAAACGCTATTCTTAGCAGAACTTCCGGAAGGTAAAATCTTTGATTCAAAGGGACAAGAAATTTCTAAAGATGACTTAAATGCAGGTGATACAGTAGAATTGTATGGGACAGGTGCAATGATGCAAAGTATTCCTCCTCAGTATGGCGGTGTAAAAAAAGCGATTCTTATAAAGAAAGGCAATGGAAAAATAGCGGATCAATATCAATCATTGATAGATGAGATCTATCAGGCTCCAAATCCGGATGAAATACCAACATTATCGATAGAGAATTCACAAACCAATGGAATTGTAATGACAAGTATTCATCCATGTAAATATAACTGGAACTATACAGATAAAGCAGGGAAAGAATCCCATAAACAATCAGCGGATCGTTTATGGGACGAAGAGCCCCCAGAAATTGTTTGTGATACCAAAGATAAGAGCTTGAATTTATATTTTTCAAGAAAACCGAAGAGCATTACAGTAAAAAGGTACAATGTTGATGGTTCAATTTCAGAAGAAGAGAAACTGGAATTTGATGGGATCGGGATAAAACTGGAGGATGTACAGAGTGATTCAACCTATGAAATAGAAACTCTGTGGGAGAATGGATCTGTGCAATATCGATTCAAGATTGTCGGTTAAGTATGGACATCTATCCTTTTTTATATTTGATAATCTACTTGACAAAATAAAAAAGCTGTCATAAAATAACACTGTAATCAATAACGCCGTAATCGATAACACTGTTTTGATAAAAGGAGGGTGCTGTGGCTATCAAAGATCACACGCTGGACAAAAAAATTGTCGAGGCCGCAACAGCAGAATTTTTAGAGCATGGCTTTCAGGATGCTTCTCTTCGTCGAATTGCACAACGGGCAAATATCACTACAGGAGCTCTTTACACTCGTTATAAAAATAAGGATGCTTTGTTTTGTTCGATCATTGAAGATGCTCTGAGTGAAATGAATAAAGAATTTGAGCCGATGCGTCAAATTTATATGGAAGCACAACATAGCGGTAACGTTGATAAAATTATAGAAGTCATCCAACAGGAAGAAAAAATTTATCTGGATATTATTTTCAAATACTACACTCAATGTGTTCTCCTTTTTTGTCGAAGTGATGGAAGTTCCATTCAGTCTAAATGGAACGAGTTCATCGAATACAAAGCAAGGGAAACCATTCAGTATTTGAATCAGATTGCGAAAAAAGAAGTGGATTCTGAGGGGGTTGAACTACTTCTTTCAGAACAATTCCACTGTTACTATTGGATTTTACAAAAAGGAATGAGCAAAGAAAAAACGATATCTTGCTTAAAGACGGTAGAAGCTTTCCATGAAGCGGGATGGAGGGATTTGTTCCAACGTATCCTGTAACATCATACAGGTTGAGTTTGCCGTGGCTGGTAATTAAAAAATACTAGCTATGGCAAATTTTTAGAGATGTGCGTTAGTCTTTACTAACTTTGAAAGGATAGGTAATGAATATTGAGTTGTATTGAAGATGGAACAATCAAATTTAATTTGAATTTCACATACGCGAATGAAGAGCATCCTGCACTCAACGATGTGATTGGGAACATAACAGAAGGGCGTTGTGTAATCCTTTGTGGCGTCAGTGGTTGTGGAAAATCAACCCTTCTCCGCTGTATGAATCGCTTAATTCCTGATTTTTATGAGGGTAATCTGAGCGGCTACTGCTACATGGACGGAAACGATATTTCATCTATGTCTATAGGAGAAGTGGGGGAATTTGCTTGCTCAGTATTTCAAGATCCACGAAGTCAGTTCTATACCACAAACAGTTCGTCTGAAGCCGCTTTTGCATTGGAAAACTATGGATTTTCACATTCGGAAATCATAAGTCGGGCAGATGGAGTGTTCTCTGAATTTGGTCTTGAAAAGCTGAAGGGCAGAAATGTATTTGAACTATCCAGCGGTGAGCGCCAGCTGGTTGCATTTCTCTCTGCACAGACTCTAGAAGGAAAAATTATGCTTTTGGATGAGCCGACTGCAAACCTGGATGCAGCAGCCGTCACTGAACTTGCAAAAGTTCTTACAAAGTTGAAAAAGCGAGGAAAAACACTTGTTATCAGTGAGCATCGGCTCTATTATCTGCGAGATATTGCAGATGAGTACTGGGTAATGGACTGTGGTGAGATTACAGCACGATATTCCAAAGAAGAGATGCAGAGTTTTTCCTATGCAGAACTTCAGAAGATGAATCTTCGAGTTCTTGATTTAAGTGATATTAAGACTGAACATCCTCCGAAAATCATGTTAAAACAGCAACATTGCTTGAAGGCGGAAAATATCACTTTTTTTTATCAGAAGCGCGGCGACAGAATC
>JAHHTO010000054.1 GCA_020024595.1 Schaedlerella sp. | reverse complement strand
GTCTTATAGTTCATAGCTTCCTCACAAATTTGTCTGATTTCCTCCCATGTAGCAGTCTGTGTCAGAAGTGTATGATCCACATGTTTCAACATTTCATTTACATTCATGTTGTAACCCTCCTTTTTCTGTTCCCTTTTCTCTTTTTTACGATTCTTATTTTTCTTTCTCTTTATCTTCCTGTATCAGAGAACGAATTGCCTCAACAGCAACCTGAATTGCCATATCTGTATCATGCACGACGGGATTATCCAATCCTAGTTTCTCTCTTTCCTGATTTGCCACCACAAGGAAACAGGAGCCGGCCCTCACACGAAGGTAGCTTGCTACAACAAACATGGCAGCTGATTCCATCTCTGATGCCATACATCCCAGACGCTTCCATGCCTCCCATTTGTTCATCAATTCATAACTCACCGGTTTTGTCTCCGGCTCATGCTGTCCGTAGAAAGCATCTTTACACTGTACGACTCCCGTATGAAACGGGTACTCTTTTTTCTCGGCAGCCTTTACAAGTGCATTTGTCACTGACAGATCTGCGACTGCCGGAAATTCCATCGGTGCATACTCTCTGGATGTTCCCTCCATCCGAATTGCCCCTGTTGCAATCACCACATCTCCACTTTTTACTTCTGTCTGCATACCTCCGCACGTTCCTATACGGATAAAAGTATCCGCACCGCACCGATACAGCTCTTCCATCGCAATCGAAGCAGATGGTCCGCCGATTCCTGTGGATGTTACACTTACTTTTACGCCATCCAGTGTTCCTGTATATGTGATATATTCTCTATTATCTGCAACCAGAACCGGATTGTCAAAATACTGCGCAATCTTCACGCACCGTTTTGGGTCTCCCGGCATAATGACGTAACGTCCGACTTCTCCTTGCGCTACCTGAATATGATACTGTCTGCTTGCATCTTCTGAATAATTTTTCATCCTTTTACTCCTTCCTGTTCTGCGCCTCTTCAACGCCCTTCGTTAACGTTGTCCCTTATCATAAGGAATTCCCTCTGCTTTCGGTGCTCTTGATTTTTTTGATACAAAAACAAGAACGATCAACGAAATGATATACGGAAGCATATTATATACCGTGCTTGGAAGTTTCAATGCAACCAATGCATCAAACCCTGTGTATACGTTGGAAAGGGCACGAAACAAACCAAACAAAAGTGCTGCAAGTCCGATATTGATCGGTTTCCACTGTCCAAAAATCATAACAGCAAGAGCAAGAAATCCAAATCCTGCAACTCCATTTTCAAACTTCCATTCACTAACGCCCGCTGTGATATACACCAGTCCGCCAAGCCCACCAAGTGCACCTGAAATCAAGACTCCTGCATAACGCATTTTATACACATTAATTCCCACTGAATCTGCAGCCTGTGGATGTTCACCACACGCACAAAGTCTCAGTCCAAATTTTGTTTTATAGAGCACAATGTATGCTACAATCAGAATGAACAGCGCAAGCAACATAAACCAGTTAAATTCAAATTTTCCAATATTCATAATAAATGCTTTCTTGGCATGTCCATACGCAATTGTCGACGATACATTATCTACACTTTCTGCTGTGTTGATCGCTCTTACCAGAACAACTGCTGCCGCTGGTCCCAGTAAATTTAATGCAGTACCAACCAGCGTCTGATCCGCATTAAAACGGATTGCCGCTACCCCAAGCAAAAGAGAAAAAAGCATACCAATCAGAACGCTCGCCAGAATGACAAGTAGAATCACCAACGGAGCCGCAAGTCCTGCCGGGATATATTTCATCATAAGTGCTCCTCCTAAAGCACCCATAACCATAATTCCCTCTAATCCGATATTGATTACGCCACTGTGCTCCGAGAAACATCCCCCAAGTGCCACAAGTACAAGAACCGAGGCAAAAATCAACATATACTGAATCAATAATAACATTATGCTTCGCCCCCTTTCTGTTCATTTAGAAGCCGTTTTTCTTCTCTTTTATTAAGAAATCTGTTCAACCAGATTTTGAAGAAAAGTACGAATCCACACAGATAAATGATAAATGCTGAAATCAAATCAGAAATCTGTGTACAGTACATCGTTTTATCAACATAGGTTCCACCACTTGTAATGTGCTGAATAAAATACGATGAGAAAATCGCTCCGATCGGATTCGATCCTCCAAGGAAGGCAGCCGCAATCCCATTAAAGCCCATAGCCGGAACTGTTGTCTGTTGCACCATCCACTGTTCAATCCCTGTTAAGTAGAAGATTCCTGCACCAAAGCCTGCCAGTCCCCCGGCAATGATCATTGTCAGTATGATATTTCGTTTTTCATGCATACCACAATATTTTGCAGCATTCTTATTCAATCCTGTCGCTTTCAATTCATAGCCGAATTTCGTTTTTTCCAGAAGTACCCACACAAGGATCGCCATGATGACCGCCAACACGATTCCGATAGTAACGAACTCATTGTTTGCAAACAGCTTGTCCAGTCCTGCATTTGGAAGTAATGCAGTCCTATTGGAACTAGTCAATGTTTTTGTATATGGTGTAGACTGATCCTTAATCTTTGTCAGGAGCATATTGACACTGTAAAGTCCGATCCAGTTCAGCATAATACAGGAAATAACTTCGTTCACATTAAAATATGCCTTTAAGAATCCTGAAACTCCCCCGACTACAGCTGCTGCTACCACGGCTGCTATCAGACAGATATACCACGGCATATCAAACTGTACAGCTAAGTAAAGACTTGCTCCTGCCCCAATTACATACTGTCCTGCTGCGCCAATGTTAAATAATCCTACTTTATACGCAAACAACACGGAAAGGGAACACATCAGAAGTGCTGACGCTTTTACCAACGTTGTTCCAAGATATTTGGTTACTGCAACTGCACTCGGATAGTAGAAATAATTTTTCAAAATAGCCATGATTGCTTGCCCCGCACCACGCGGATTGATGATCAACAATACTACATATCCGATCAAAATACCGATAATAATACAAAGAAAGGATGCGATGATTGTCTGGAAAGCACTGTTTCTTAAAAGACTCTCTTTTTTCTTTTGTTGATTACTCATCTACTTCTACCCCCTCTCTCTTAGAACCTGCCATGTACAGACCAAGTTCTTCTACCGTTACGTTCTTCGGGTCAAATTCTCCTACAATTTCCCCTTCATACATCACAAGGATCCGATCCGAAACATTCATAACTTCATCCAGTTCCAGGCTGATAAGAAGAACACCCTTCCCCGCGTCTCTCTGTGCTACAAGCTGTTTATGAATATATTCGATTGCTCCAACATCTAACCCACGTGTTGGCTGTACCGCAACCAAAAGTTCCGGATTTTTATCAATCTCACGGGCAATAATCGCTTTCTGCTGATTGCCACCGGACATAGATCGTGCTTTCGTAACTGCTCCCTGCCCCGAACGAACATCATACTGCTCAATCAGACGATTTGCATACTTACGAATTTCTTTTCGTTTTAAAAATCCGAATTTGCTTGTAAACTCCGGTTCAAAATATCTCTGAAGCACAATATTGTCTTCCAGTGAATAATCCAGCACCAATCCGTGTTTGTGTCTATCTTCCGGAATATGACTCATTCCTGACGTCAGACGATTACGAATCGACATATGTGTAATATCCTCTCCGTTCATGATAATCTTCCCGCTCTTCAACGATTCCAATCCTGACAGTCCATACACTAACTCTGTCTGTCCATTACCGTCAATTCCTGCAACACAGACGATTTCTCCGCGTTTTACCTGAAAAGATACATTGTTCACTGCATTGTTTTTATGATGTCTTGAAGCAACTGTCATTCCCTGAATATCCAAAATAACATCTCCCGGTTTTGCCGGCTTTTTCTCTACTACAAAATTCACATCACGCCCAACCATCATTGCTGACAATTTTTCTGGAGTGGTATCCTTGATCTCTACTGTTCCGATGTATTTCCCTTTTCTAAGTACACTGCATCGGTCTGCTACCTGCATAATTTCACCAAGCTTATGCGTAATAAACAGAATACTTTTCCCCTCCGCCGCAAGATTTTTCATGATTTCCATCAACTCCTGAATCTCCTGTGGCGTCAATACTGCAGTCGGTTCATCAAAAATCAAAATCTCATTGTCACGGTAAAGCATCTTTAAAATCTCCGTTCTCTGTTGCATTCCTACCGTGATATCTTCGATCAATGCCTCTGGATCAACAGACAGTCCATATTTTTCAGAAAGCTCCATCACTCTTTTTCTTGCTGCTTCCTTCTGAAGCAGGCCGGCTTTGGTCGTTTCTACTCCAAGAATGATATTCTCCAGAACACTAAAACATTCTACAAGCTTAAAATGTTGGTGCACCATTCCGATTCCAAGTGCATTTGCATCATTCGGATCTTTAATCTCTACTTTTTTTCCATCTTTGTGGATTTCTCCCTCTTCCGGCTGATACAATCCAAAAAGTACGCTCATCAGTGTGGATTTTCCAGCACCATTTTCTCCTAACAGTGCATGGACTTCTCCTCTTTTCAATTGTAAAGTGATATTGTCATTTGCAATAATTCCCGGAAACCGCTTTGTGATATTAAGCATCTCAATTGCATAATTTTCCATTCTTTACGTACCTCCTCTCATATTATGCTTGTTCTAAAAACTCTGCTTTTAAACTTCCGGTGTATGGAAAAAGGAGCAGGCGACACCTGCTCCCCCTTATTCTCCACCCGGTATTTACTTAATGCTACCGTAGTCGTTTACTTTGATATCTGTCTTTGGCATTGCTGTGATATCATTGGAAACCTCAATTTCTCCATCATACATTGCTTTTACAAGTGTATGGTAATCATCCTCTGTAAAACCATCCCCCCACTGAGTTGTCTCAAGTGGAAGCTGTACGAAGTTCTCTTCCGGATTCTCAGATACTAATCCAAGGTTATCGATCTTTCCTGCATAGTCACTCCAGTTACCAGCTTTAATGTCTGTTAGAACTGTTTTAACTGTTGTTCCAAGACTTTTCATTGCTGATGTAACCGTTAAGTCCTCACCGATAATCGGTGCCTGATCAGAGTCAACACCAATCACTTTACCGCCTGTCTTAGTTGCCGCCTCAGCTGCTGATGTGAAGATACCGCCTCCACATGCAAACACAGTTTCTACACCTTTTGATCCATACCATGTATCCATGTAAGCTGTAATATCAGCATCACCATAAAACTGACCGCCACATACATATTCTACTGAAACCTGATCTACGATTCCAAGTTCTTTTGCTGCTTCATTCGCACCTTGCACATAACCATATCCGAAACGGGTTACTGCCGGCACATTCATTCCGCCCAAAAATCCGAGGTGCTTGTACCCTAGCTTAACTGCTGCATATCCTGCCATATAACCGGAAAGGTCTTCCTGATAAGTACAGGTATAAACATTCTCTGAATTGTAGTATTCTTTTACATCATAGTTATCTGGATTGCCGTCATAGTCCTCGCCAACGCCTGCTCCAAGAATATCCCCTGCTCCAACGTCAAGTGCAACAAATTTCACATCTGGATACATCTCTGACTGCTCAACAACTGTAGCTGCGAATAAGTATCCTGGCAACAGAATGACATTTGCTCCATCTGCAACCGCCTGATCAACGCTGGCCTTTCTGGCTTCATCAGAGTCACTTTCTGGCTTGTAATAGGTAAATTCCACCTCATTCTCCTCTGACCATGCTTTGCTTGATTCATAAGTTGTCTGGTTAAAACTCTGGTCTGTAATATCACCTGAATCGGTAACCATTGCCACCTTCATATCAGATTCTGACTCTTTCGTCTCCCCTTTTTCACTGCTCTCACCACCGCCACATGCGGTCAGTGAAAATACCATCACACCTGCAAGTAACATTCCAACAATTCTCTTTTTCATAAATCCTTTTCTCCTTTTCTTAAGAGTCGGTTACTAACTGTCCTAAAGGAACAATAACACATATTCTATTTCTATAATAGGACTTTTGTCCTTTTTTATTAGAACTAAATATACTTTGGCATTATTTTACAGTATTTCTCTCGATTTTTTATGCATTTTTACACAATTTTTTCTTGTTTTATAACCTGTACTTATCTATATTGTACGATAAAATAATAAATGATATGCGCCCTATCTTTCCGAATAAAAATAACTTTCCTTCCTGATCCATCCAACTATTTTAAGAAGGATTTTCTCAAAAATATTTGACATATAGCAGGATGCTCATTAAAATAGGAGTATCTGTGAACATGCTTATAGATATACTGTTTACACTATGAAAAGGAGTGATGGAAAATGGAACATTTAATTATACCCGATGGTTATTCCTCTCCTCTGACAATCCGGGAAACCGAGGTTGCCATTAAGGAAATCAAAGACCATTTTGAACGGTCATTGGCAAAAGCACTGCATCTGACCCGTGTATCTGCACCACTGTTTGTAACACCGGCATCTGGATTGAATGATAACTTAAACGGGGTGGAACGCCCTGTTTCATTCGGAATTAAAGAGCAGGATGACGCTATCGCAGAGATTGTACATTCATTGGCCAAGTGGAAGCGATACGCCTTAAAGCATTATGATTTCCATTCCGGCGAAGGACTATACACTGATATGACCGCAATCCGTAGAGACGAGGATACAGATAATATCCATTCTCTCTACGTCGATCAATGGGACTGGGAAAAAGTGATTTCAAAGCAGGAACGTAACATGGAAACATTAGAATATACTGTCCGCAAAGTATTTGGTGCACTAAAAGAAACCGAAGGTTTCATTTCCAGACGCTATAATTATATCACTCCGCTTCTCCCAGATGATATCTTCTTTATCACATCGCAAGAGCTGGAAGATATGTATCCAGAAGCAACGCCAAAAGAGCGTGAATACAACATTGCCAAAACAAAAGGGGCTGTTTTTATTTCTCAGATTGGAAAAATACTTGCTTCTGGAGAAAAGCATGACGGTCGTGCACCAGACTATGATGACTGGGAATTGAATGGAGATATTATCGTTTACTATCCGGTGCTGGATATTGCTCTGGAATTATCCTCCATGGGCATTCGTGTAGATGAGACTTCTCTTATAAAACAATTAAAAGAAGCTGGCTGCGAAGATCGTTCTGAACTTGCATTCCAGAAAGCACTCTTAAACTGTGAACTTCCATACACCATTGGTGGTGGAATCGGGCAGTCTCGAATTTGTATGTATTATCTGCGTAAAGCACACATTGGTGAAGTCCATGCTTCCTTGTGGCCAGAAGAGATCGTCTCTTGTGCACTCGAACATGGAATTCAACTTCTGTAAAAGAGAATAATAAATTAAAGGAGCTGAAATCAGAATTTATTTCCGATTTCTGCTCCTTTTTTAATACGCATACTCTTCTTTTGAACATGAATATTTCAAAGGGAAAGTATGAATTCTGTGTTCGGTATTTGTATCGTCTTTATACTGTGTTCTCCATTCTTTTATTATATATAAACATAATAACTGCCATCGAACATATGAAGATATATCCAATCCAGCTGTATACATCGGGAAATTGACCGAAAACAACAACTCCTAAAAATGCTGAAAAGAGAATTTGCGAATAGTCATAAACCGAAATTTCCTTTGCCGGAGCATGGAAATACGCCGCTGTTATACTATACTGTCCTCCTGCCGCAGATACTCCCGCCAGCAGCAGATACAATAGCTGAACTTTCGACATCGGATGGAAGTTCAAAAGAAGATACGGCAGAGTCACAACACAAGAAAATGATGAAAAAACAAATACAACAAATGACCCCTTCTCTCCCTTTTGTCCAAGTACACGAACGTAAGTGTATGCCACACCTGCTCCTAAGCCTCCCATAAGTCCTGCCAATGCTGCCGGAGAGTCAAAAATAGCAGGCGTCGGTTTAATGATCAGCAAGCTTCCTAAAAATGCACCTGCAACAATCAAAATCTGTGGTACATTCACTTTCTCTTTTAAGATAAAATAGCTAAATATAATTGCAAAAAACGGAGACATCTTATTCAACATCGACGCATCCGAAAGCACCATATGGTCTACCGCATAAAAATTACACAGAATTCCAATGGTACCTGCCACTGCACGTATCAACAAGTACTTGATATTTTCTCTTTTTCCTGAAAACCACACCTTTTCTCTTGCCAGAATTGCTCCAGAAAATACCAGTGATACCAGATTTCGAAAAAAGCTTTTCTGTACCGCCGGAAGATCTCCCGCCAGCCGTACAAACATTCCCATCAATGCAAAGAAAAATGCAGCAAGAACAATATAAAATATCCCAATATATTTACGTTTGCACTTCATATTTACACCTGTTTCCATCAAATCTTCATTCATATATCTTTCACTAATGCAGGAAGTTTTCAATGATAACCGCTTCCGCCTCTTCTTCCGTCATTCCAAAAGTACACAACTTAATCAACTGCTCGTCATTAATTCTTCCGATTGCAGCCTCATGTACAATCTGTGCATCTACATGTTTCGCATTGATTTCTGGAATCGAACTGATCTCAGCTTGATCCATAATAATGGAATCACACTGCACATGAGCATGACACTGATTTTCTCCAATCGCTTTTGGATGAAATATCTGTCTGGATGTTCCTTTCCCTACTGAACGAGATATGATTCGAGCGGAACTATTCTCTCCTTTCATCACAATTTCCATATTAGAAACTGCCTCCTGATTTTCATGTGTCATCAGTTTTTCAGTGACATTCAACTTGGCATTCTCAGCCAGTTCAATATAACTCTCACGCTTTGTGGAATCCACTCCTTTGATTTGAGAGGTCTCCAATGTAAATACCGAATTCTCGCCAACATATATCTTAGTTATGGGATTCAATACCTTTTTCCCTGTCCCATTTCCCTCTGCATAATGATTCTCCACATACTTGACATTCGCATTCTTTCCCACATGAAATGAATGAATCCCGTCATGACGTGTTTCACTGCAGCCAGAGCCATGAATTCCACATCCTGCTACAATCATCACATCCGCTCCGTCTTCAATAAAAAAATCATTGTAAACTTCGTCCACCCCGGCTTCTGTCATCACAACCGGAATGTGTACTTGTTCATTTTTTGCCTCTCCGCTAATGTAAATATCAATTCCAGGCTTATCTTCTTTCTTGACAATCTGAATGTGCCGACTGTCTCCATGGCAGACTGCCATTCCATTCAGACGCAGGTTATACGCTCCATCCTGCCTAAAACCATAGGTATCAATTACGTCCAACACACCTTCTGTTACTTTATTCAGCTCCACAGATACTGCCCCCTTTCTCCTGTCTACATGCACAAGACTGCACATCCTCGCCGAAAAGCTGTGGCATGATCACCCTCGTTTCTCCCGCAGACTCTACTTTGCCCTCTGCGATCACCATAATTCGATCTGCCATCTGAATAATCCTCTCTTGATGAGAGATCAGGATCAGACTTTCTTTCTTCTCATTATGAATCTGCTCAAACCGCTTAATCAACATAGAAAAACTCCAGAGGTCAATGCCTGCCTCAGGCTCATCAAATATACAGATGTCATGTTGCTTTGCAAGTACTGTTGCAATTTCAATCCTCTTCATCTCTCCTCCAGACAGTGTAGCATCTGCATCCCGGTCAATATATTCCATTGCACACAGCCCCACACTGCTTAACAAATTACAGCATTCATCCTCACTCAAAGGACGTCCTGCTGCCAGATGAAGCAGCCGTCTCACAGTCATTCCTTTAAAACGTGGTGGCTGCTGAAATGCAAATCCAATCCCGGCTCTTGCACGCTCATCCACCGACATCTTGGTAATATCTCTTCCATTTAATATAATGTTTCCTGATGTTGGTTGATGAATTCCCATCAAAATTTTTGCGAGGGTTGACTTTCCACCGCCATTCGGTCCGGTAATTACTAACATCTCCCCGTCTGCAACAGAGAAACTCACATCGGACAGAATCTCCGACTGTCTCCCTTCCTCCTGTACATCATATGATAAATGTTCGACCTGTAACATATTTATCACTACCTCTTCCTTCCCGTTTTCATACTTTCATTTTTCGCATCACCTTTGAAACCATTCAAGCAGTTCCCTGAACTGTTTCCCCAGATCACCGGGCTTTTCTTAAACAAAATCAAAATCATGTGATACATGAATTTTAAATTCTATCTCCTAAGTTTTCTGCAATTCAACTTGTTTGAACCGTAGCTCCATATAAAAATGTAATACCACATACAACTTTTGTCAACTCTTTCATCCTATGCTTCTTTTCACTATTCTTTCCCAGATTACATGTATATTGCAAAACTATAGGCGGGGCTTTTACGAATAAATCCCCGCCTACACATCTTACACAAGTTCCGCAATCCTAGATACACCCACAAAAATTTCAGAAATCTTGAACCAGGTTCGGAAGTCAACATCCCCTGTCGGTGGAAGTCCGAAAATCGACTGAAATACACTGACCGCTTCAACCGTTGCCGGTCCATATATGCCATCTGCCTGTATTTTGGGAATTGCCGGATAGGCACCCGCAATCGTATTCAGTTGTTCTTGCATCTGCCGTACCTTATCTCCTCGTGAGCCAAGTTCCAGTGTGTCCCCAGGCCAGGAGGATGGGATTCCAGAGATCTCCGGTGCCGTATTGATGTACATGTTATCGCCATAATAATAACGAAGAATTTCGATCGCACTATATCCCTGATCTCCCAGTGATTTTGACCCCCATTGCGTCATCCAGTCCGGACACTGGACACGTTTGCCATCACAATACTGTGTCAGAATCGGCTGACGCACATTCGGTCTGGATAAATAATTTCCAAAAAGCTCATCCACCACTACTGATATTGTGTCATAAATATTTCGTTCTGGGATCCATTTATGATCAAATGCCGTCGACGAAGTAATGGTAAAGTCATATCCTTTATTCCGATACCACTCTGTATATACCCGGTTCAGAGTAAAAGACATGATTGCCAGTACATTTGCCCGAATCGTATTTTCTGGCCAAGTTGCATAAATCTCACTGGAAGCCACGTTTTTTATATAGTCCTTATACCTCACATAATAATTTTTTGCTGTTGTATCCCGCGGAGAACCATCATGGACAACAATATATTCCGGTACCACCACACGACTCAGTACAATTTCTCCACTTTCATTTATCGGTTTGATTTCATCTTCCGCAATCTTCGGTGAGTACTCTTCATAAAGTGTATGCCCTGGAATCACAAATATATCTGCTCCACCTTCTGGATTGAGCGGACGAAGACGAACATTCTGGATTGCTGTCACTCCTGCCAGAAGTTCTGTTCCTGAAATACTCATCCGTTCAAACCCGGGTGCGCTGATATCCAGCGTATATTCCGAATAAGGCTGATTTTCTTGTGCCGGATCCATGCTGTACTCCAATGGTGGTGTGTCCAGTTCAATTTCTTCTGTCAACCCGGAACTATCTGTTTTCAATTGTTCTAACGTACTGTCTGGAACCCCAGTATAAGAAATAGAAATGGTTGCATCTGCAACTGGATAAGAAGTGATACCTGATGTAACGGCAATCCGAAGTCTGCCCTTATCTACTGACTGATTTCCATCTTCAATCTGCATTTTCTGCACAACACTCATATTTTTGCTGCCCTTCATTAAAACCTCTCTATTACTATATGCATTTGATTTGAAGCTGTGCATCAATGTTGTTGATTCTCTCTTTTCAAAATCTCCCCCTGTATATTCGTTTTCAAAGAATTTCTGCGGCCTTATGCTAATGCATAAAGCCGCAGAAATTCTTCTCGTTCTTCCTGATCCATCTTCACAAAGTCCGTAAATTCCACATCCACCTGATACATCGGTTCACCACAGCATACCGCCCGGTCCTGTTTATTTGTATAGTAATATTTTTTGCATTTTATGCAATAAAACACACGCATCATTTGTGTCTTTCCTCCTGTTGTATGTTCGAACCTTCTTACAATATCCTCACAATATCATTAAACATCACAATCACCATCAGCACCATCAGAAACGCAAATCCGGCGAAATGTACCATTCCTTCTTTTTCAGGTGAAATTCGTTTTCCACGGATCGCCTCTAGAATTAAAAATACCAATCGACCACCATCCAAAGCAGGAATCGGCAACAGATTCATAATTCCCAGATTGGCAGTAATCAAAATACAAATATTCATCAGACTCAAAATCACGTTTTCAATCCCATATTTCACAGAACTTTGATAGGCATCATCTACTACATTGACGATTCCTACCGGACCAGATAAGTCTCGAATCCCTACCTGTCCTCCAATTAACATTTTCAGACATTCAAATGTATAGTCCACCCAATATTTCACAGTATAGACTCCATAGCGGAGCGACCCAAAAATCCCTGTTCTGGTGCGTTCAGCCGGTCCGCTGATCCCCATTCTTGGATATGCGTCACCTTCTAACTGACGGGGTTCCACGATAACAACTGTTTCTTTTCCATCTCTGGCATAGGTAATCTCAATCGGCTTCCCTCCCGTATTTGTCAGGTTCTCCAGACTGATATCATCCCACAAATGTATGCTCTTTCCATTCACTTTTGTAATAACATCTCCCGCCTGTATTCCCTGTTGGGCTGCAGAATATCCTTCATCCACCCCACTCACTACCGGGGCCATATACCCAATCCAAGAAACCATAATGACACAAAGAATCCACCCCAGAATCAGATTAAAGACCGGACCGGCCACAATAACAGACATCCGCGCCCATACGGATTTACTATTAAAACTTCCTTCCGATCTATCATTTACATCATCTTCGCCCATCATACAGGCACCGCCAAAAGGCAGCAATTTTAACGAGAACTTTGTCTCTCCCATCTGTTTTCCAAACAATGTCGGTCCCAAACCAAGCGAGAACTCATCCACACGAATTTTATTTGCCTTTGCAAGCAAAAAGTGACCCAGTTCATGAATAATGATAATTGCACTGAACAAAAGAATCGCCAATATAATACCCATTCAACTTCCACCTTTTCTATTTTTATAATACTTCTAAATCCTTTAACTATCAAATTAGCAAGATCACTGATTCCCCATGCACAAGCATGCGTTCCCTATTATCCACGCTCCCTGCTTAGTTTCTCATCAATATAGGAATAGACCTCTTGCTCCGTCCCCAGAATCTGCTCCAATGTCGGATTTTCAATATTCTGATGTCGCTCCATGCACTCCTGGATCAATTCCGGAATCTGCAGATAATGAATTTTCCGATCTAAGAAAAGAGCAACAGCCTTCTCATTTGCCGCATTGAACACAGTAGGAAGGGTCCCACCGGCACGCCCTGCCTCAAATGCAAGTTTCAAACCATAAAAAGTCTCCAAATCCGGCTTTTCAAATGTAATCTGTGACAGCTTTCCAAAGTCGAGCCGCTCACCTGGCAGATATCTCCTCTCTGGATAATACAACGCATACTGAATCGGCAGCTTCATATCCGGTGTTCCAAGTTCCGCAATAATTGCACCGTCTTCGTATTCTACCATGGAATGAATAATACTCTGCGGCTGTATCACTACTTCCACCTGATCGATACTGACATCAAAAAGCCATTTTGCCTCTATCACTTCTAGACCTTTATTCACCATGGTTGAGGAATCAATCGTAATTTTCCGTCCCATCTCCCAGTTTGGGTGTTTCAATGCATCCTCCACCTGAATGTGCTTCAGTTCTTCTCTCTTCTTTCCCCTGAAGGGTCCGCCCGAAGCAGTCAGCAAAATCTTATGAAGTGACTTCTGCTGTCCCCCCTGCAATGACTGAAATATGGCACTGTGTTCACTGTCTACTGGCAAAATTTGCACTCCACACTCTTTTGCCAGAGGCATAATAATATGTCCTGCCGTTACCAATGTTTCCTTATTCGCAAGTGCAATATCTTTTCCAGCCTTAATTGCTTCAATCGTCGGACAGATTCCAATCATTCCTACAATCGCTGTCACCAAAATTTCTGTTCCCGGAATCACTGCCACTTCCAGAAGTCCCTCCATACCAGACACAATCTTCACATCAAGATCCCGTACATAGGTCTTCAATTCCTCCGCTTTCTCTGAGTTCCAAACAGCCACCAGCTTTGGATGAAACTCTCGAATCTGTTCTTCTAAACATCTGATATTACTTCCCGCCGCAAGCGCAAGAACCTGAATATTTCCATTTTCTCTCACCACTTCTAATGTCTGTGTTCCAATAGAACCGGTAGAACCCAAAATTGCTATCTTCTTCATTTTATTTATGCCCTCTTTATCACCTGTTACATTTCTCTTAAATCATTATAACATTACTGCAAGATAATAAATAATCGGTGCCGTAAAAATCACACTGTCAAATCGATCCAAAATCCCACCATGTCCTGGAATCAATTTGCCATAATCCTTAATTCCATAATTCCGTTTAATGGCAGAGGCAGCCAAATCTCCAATTTGAGAAATCATCCCTCCGACTGCACCAATGATACAAAATTCAACCACCGAA
>JAHHTO010000053.1 GCA_020024595.1 Schaedlerella sp. | reverse complement strand
CGTAAGCCCCCGCTCCAACTGAGAAATGAATCCCTTCGTCAATTCCGTTCTGTCAGCAAGTTCCTCCTGTGTCAGCCCATTTTGATTCCGCAAATCCCGGACTTTGGCTCCGATTTGCTCTTCTATCGTCATTTTACTCATCCTCTTACATTTACTAAATTTTTTGTTTACCAAAATCAATTATACATACACTAAACTAAAAGTCAACTATTATTTCGCTTTTTCTGTGATTCCTATTTCATATCAGTCTTAAGTTCTCCACACTCCACACGTACCTGTATTTTCCAACAAATACAAAAAAGCAGCCTGAGATAAAATAACATCTGTCATTTTATCTCAGGCTGCTCCTAAACTCCATGATTATACCTGGAAACAACCTCCCCCGATAAACTCTCTCAAAAGTGAATTTGTCGGAATAAACTCACTTCCAATTCCCACAAAGTAATCAAAAAACTTCAGAAGTCTCTTTGCTTCCGTATACTCTGGAGACTGCTTATCTACTCCAAACAATAACGGTTCCACATATTGCTTTAACACTGCCAGTTCATAAAGCAAAGATGAGTTGAACATCACATCAGCCTCTTCCTGGAACGGAAAAATATTCTTCTCTTCACCGCTGCGTACCGACTTCCACATAGCAATCGTTCCACTGGCAGAAGTTCCTCTCGTACGAGCATCTCTCACAATGCGGCGGATCAACCTCCCATCTGTAGACGGAATCCGGTTATGTTCATCAATATTCAACTGTGTCAATGCGCTGATGTATATTTTAAACTTATTTGCATCATCCAACATCTCCGTCAGTCTCGGATTCAGACAGTGGATTCCCTCTATCACAAGAATATCTCGGCTTTCCAGCCTTTTCGGCTTGGAAGATTCCATCCGTTTTCCTGTTTTGAAATTAAAAATCGGAAGATATACCTCTTCTCCGTTCAACAATGCTTGCATATCTCTGTTAAATCGGGCAATATCAATTGCTTCCAAACATTCAAAATTATAATTGCCGTCTTGATCCCGCGGTGTCTGCTCCCTGTCCACAAAATAATTATCCACCGCAATCGGATGCGGTGTCATTCCATTCACCCGAAGCTGAATGGACAGTCTATGAGAAAATGTCGTTTTCCCCGATGAAGATGGGCCTGCGATGAGAACCATCTTTACATTCGGATGCTGTGCGATCTGCTTTGCAATTTCACCGATCTGACGTTCTTGCTGTGCTTCCTGAACGAGTACTGCCTCCTGCATATCATCTTTTGTAATTCGATCATTTAACGCTCCAACGGTTTCAATATCTTGTAAATCGCCCCAAGAAACCGATTCTTTTAAAACCTGAAACAACTTCTTTTGCGGTTCAAACGCTGGCACTTTCTCCGGTTCTTCCATGGTTGGCATTTGAAGCACAAACCCCTCATCATACAAATGTAAGGAAAAGTATTTCAAATAACTGGTATCTGGTACCATATACCCATAATAATAATCATCAAATTCATTGATTGTATAGACATTTACACTCGAACTGCGCCGATATTCAAATAAGCGCTCCTTATCATACATCCCATGTCTATGAAACAACTCTACTGCTTCACTGGTTCGCATGGAGTGCTTCTGAATTGGAATTGCTGCCTTGCTAAGTTCCTGCATCCTTCGTGTCACGTCTGTAAGAAAAGCATGATCCAGCGTTACATTTCCTTCTATGGTACAATAATATCCTTTGCTTACAGAAAAATGGATTCTAACACGTTCCACATTTTCATGCCCTCCAACATCATGTACTGCCTTTACGAGGAGGAAACTCATACTCCGCCGATAGGTTTCATGACCAATCTGCTGGGCTGTTGTCACAAATTCAATCCTGCAGTCCCGCTCCAGCGTCCGCCTCAATTCCTGCAGACGATTCCCATTGAGACTCACAAGTACAATCTGGTGTTCATATTCCTGCTGATAATCTTCTGCAATTTTCTGGTATGTGGTACCCACCTCATAATATTTACTTTCATTCCCTATTTGCACAATACACTGTCTCGTATTCATAGTCTCCTCCTTTCCCTCAATCCCCCAAATTTGCTGCTTTGTTTGTCATACGAACTGAAATGGCTCCTGAATTTCTGCTGTTTCGATCACAATATCCGACAACTGCTCATTTAGAAATCTTTTCATATCCTCGATAAAAATGTACTCGGTTCCATAATGACCTGCATCAATCACACTCAATCCCCGTTCTACTGCATCCAATCCATCATGATGCCCGATATCACCGGTCACCAGCACATCTGCTTCTTTTTCCAGTGCCGGGAGAATTGCACTCTTTCCGGACCCCGGCGAAATTGCAAGCCGTTTCACATGCTGTTCCATACTTCCAAACACCTTAACATGCTCTAATTTCAGACTCTCTTTCACATATGTACCGCATTCTTTTAGCGACAGCATTTTCTTTAATTCACCAATCCGTCCAATTCCTTCCGTTTTCCCGTTGATTTCCGCAGTCACATCCAATACTTCCACATTCTGAAGTTGAAACTGTTTTCCTGCCAATTCCGCCATACCCAGTACATCATAATTTGTATGCATGGCATAGTAAGAAATATCATGTTGTATCAACTGCAAAATTCTTCGACTTACAAAGTCTTCATCCGTCACTGCTTTCAATGGGTTAAAGATGAGTGGGTGATGCGTGATCAGCATATCTGCTTTCTTATACACAGCGTCAGCGATTACTTCTCCAGTCGCATCCAGCGCCAGATAAATTCGTTTTACTTCCTTATCACTTCTTCCTGCCTGCAGCCCTACATTGTCAAACGCAAGTGCTGCATTTTTGGGATACCTCTTTTCTATGATGTCTGTAATCTCTTTACATCGCATAATACTCCAGCCCCCTCTCTATATGTCGCAGATCTTCTCTTAATTCCATTCTACGGTTTTCAATCTTTTCTCCGGATTTCTCTTCAATTCCCTCCAGAATTTTCTTATGTATCATATCTTCTCTTAATAAAAATTCTTTGAGAACCGGATGCCTTTCTTCCAGCAATAATTTCCCATAACGTAGTTCAGTTTCCGTCCATTCCATTTTTTCACCGATTCCATTTTTGTCATATATCTTTCCAATTCTCTCGATTTCAGGTGGTACTACCTTCATCATGACATAATATTTCCCATCATCCAGTACCATATCTTCTTTTAGAAAAACAAATCCATTTTCCAGAAGAAATGCACGCACCTTTTCAATTTCAGACTGAGGCTGCAGGATGCACTCTTTCAGACTACAGGTCACTTCCCAGTCCGCAGACAAGATCTTCATTATAAGACCGCCGCCCATCCCTGCAATTATCGCATTTTCTACCTCAAAAGGCTCCAACTTTTCAAACCCATCCGAAAGCCTGAGAGTGATCCTATTCTGTAACCCTGCTTTCTGCACATGCTCCTCTGCCCGCTGAAGCGGTCCTTCATTTACATCCATGGCAACAGCAGAAATACACTTTTTTTCTTCCATAAGATAAATCGGGATATAAGCATGGTCAGTGCCTATATCCACGATGCGTTTTCCCGGTGTTACCAAGGATGCAACTGCAAATAATCGTTTTGACAATTCCATCCTGCTATCCTCTGCTTGATCATTCTTTTTGTCCGACGTATATCTGGGAGCCCGTCCTCTTAATCCAGATAATCTCTCAACTTTCTACTGCGGCTTGGGTGTCTCAGCTTGCGGAGTGCCTTGGCTTCAATCTGACGGATACGCTCTCTTGTGACATCAAACTCTTTTCCTACTTCTTCCAGTGTTCTCGCACGTCCATCATTCATTCCGAAGCGAAGCCGCAATACCTTTTGTTCTCGTTCTGTCAATGTATCCAGTACTTCATCCAACTGTTCTTTTAATAAAGTCTGAGCTGCTGCTTCTGCCGGAACCGGAACATTATCATCCTGAATAAAATCTCCAAGATGACTATCCTCTTCCTCTCCGATTGGAGTTTCCAGAGATACCGGTTCCTGAGAAATCTTCAAAATTTCTCGAACTCGATCCACCGGCATGTCCAATTCTTTTGCGATCTCTTCCGGCATCGGTTCACGCCCCAACTCCTGCAACAGCTGTCTGGATACACGAATCAGCTTATTGATCGTTTCTACCATATGCACCGGAATACGGATGGTTCTTGCCTGATCTGCAATTGCCCTTGTAATCGCCTGACGAATCCACCATGTAGCATAGGTACTGAATTTGTATCCCTTATGATAATCAAACTTCTCCACTGCTTTAATCAATCCCAAGTTTCCTTCTTGGATCAAATCCAGAAAGAGCATTCCACGTCCGACATATCGCTTTGCAATGCTGACAACAAGACGTAAATTCGCTTCTGCCAGTTCCTTTTTTGCTTCCTCGTCCCCTTCTTCCATTCGCTGAGCCAGTTCAATCTCACGCTCTGCACTCAACAAGGGAACTTTTCCGATTTCCTTAAGATACATACGGACCGGATCTTCAATACTCACACCATCCGGAACAGACAGATCAATATTCTCTACGTCTACTTCATCTTCCCCAGAAATCATGGCATCGATATCCAGATCTGCATCTAGCTCTGTATCTTCATCACTGTTGATACGAAGTACATCAATATTATTTCCTTCCAGATATTCAAATATCTTCTCCATCTGCTCTGAATTCAGTTCCATATCGTGAAAAAAATCATTGATTTCCTGAATTTCCAAAATACTTTTCTTCTTCTTTCCAAGTGCTACCAGGTCTTTCAGTCGTTCCAAAATTTTCTGTGCGTTTTCTTCCATGTGTCCTTCCTTCCTCTGCCTACACCAAAATATAGACAGGCTTATTTCATTTTATCCTTAATCTAGGGAAATATGCAGTTTCTTAAGATCTGTCAGCTTTCTTTTTTCCTCCATGAGTCTCTGTAGTCCTGCTATATCTGCTGGATCCAATTGCCTCATTTGTACATCAATGCTGTTTTTCTTTACCCTGAGAATGGTTTCTTCCAACGCCTGCTCTCGTTCCTGCTTTGTTGACAGTTCCCGGATTCTTGTGTGAAAGAGTGAAGCTGCTTCCCTGTGCATTTCTTCTTCTGTAAAATGATTCAAAATCTTCGCTGGATTCAGTTCTCCTTCTGCATACTGCTTATATAATAGTTCTGCCACCGTTTTGTATAACTCTTCCGTAAAATCCTCTGGATGGATATATTGACTGATCGTGCGAAACAACCTCCTGTCTTCAATCATCCATGTCAGCAGAACTTTCTGGGACGTCAAATGTCCATCTTCCTTCTTCACCATTTTCTCCACGGATGACTTAGGACGCTCTACCGGTTTTGCCAGTCCATCTGAGATTGCGGTTTTTGTAACCAGTTTCTGTAAACTCTCCGGACTTACTCTGTATGCCTTTGCAACAGCTTCGATATAATTGTTGCGTTCCAATTCATCCTCAAATCCCGTCAGCCTTCTTGCAGTCTCTCGGAAAAATGCTGTTTTTCCCTCAGGAGAATCCATATCGTATTCCCTTTGCAGAATTTCCAGACTGAACATAAAACCATTTCTCGCATCTGCAATTCGTTTTTCAAACTCTTCTGCGCCCAGATTCTGAATAAATTCATCCGGATCTTTGTACGGATCCATCCGAATCACTTTCGCAGAAATCCCCGCTGCTTTCAGAATTGGTATACCACGAAGTGCGGCCCGTGTCCCCGCTTCATCACTGTCATAAGTCAAGTAAACCTCCTGTACGTAGCGCTTTATCAGTGAAGCATGTCCCGGTGTCAGTGCTGTTCCCAGAGATGCCACCGCATTGGTAAATCCTGCCTGATGTAGTGCGATCACATCCATATACCCTTCACAGAGAAGAAAGTATGGCTTTTTTGATGCACGCGCCCGATTCAGCCCATAAAGATTTCGGCTTTTGTCAAACACCGGTGTCTCCGGCGAATTCAAATACTTTGGCTTCGCATCTCCCATGACGCGTCCGCCAAATCCGATAACCCGACTATTCACATCCATAATCGGGAACATGACCCTGTTCCAGAACTTATCATACACTCCGTTCTTTTCATCCGTGCTGATCAGCCCCGCCTGACGAATCTGTTCCTCACTATACCCTTTTGATTTCATATACTGATACAGATCATTGCTGTATTTGTTGGAATAGCCCAGTCCAAATCCTCTAATCGTATCATCTGATAATCCTCTGTTTTTCAGATATGTATATCCAACGCTTCCCTGCTCGCTTTTCAACTGCACATAAAAATACTGAGCTGCTACTTTATTGATTTCCAGAAGTATGGACTTTAAATCTGCCCGTTCTTTCGCTTCCCTGGAATACTCCATCACAGGCAATTCCACACCTGCCCGCTCAGCCAGCATCTGCACCGCTTCCACAAAAGTAAGATTCTCATACTCCATCAGGAAAGTAAATACATTTCCTCCCGCGCCACAACCGAAACAATAATACATCTGCTTCTGTCTACTGACGGAAAATGAGGGAGACTTTTCATTATGAAACGGACAAAGGCCGAAATAAGAGCTTCCTTTTTTCTGCAGACGCACATATCCGGAAATCACATCCACGATGTCGTTCTTCATTCTGACTTCTTCTATTAACTCATCCGAATAGTACATAATAACCTCCACATTTTATATATTCGACAAATCTTTTTCATATCCTTTATTTTTTTGAAATTAATTTTTCCACGCCTGTGGAACAAAAATTTCTTCATATTTCATCACCGCATAATGATCGGTCATTCCTGCGATAAAGTCACACACAATCTGTTCCTTTTCCCATTCTCCTGCCTGAATTGCCAGCTGATATTTCTCCGGCATTCGTTCTGGATGCTCTATGTAATATTCATACAGCTGCTTCACAAGATGAAACGCCTTCTTTTCTTCCCCTTTCGCTTCCGGATTCAGATAGACATTGCGAAACATAAATGTCCTTAAATCTCTCATTGCCTTACTCACTGTATCTGACATCTGAATCTCCGGTCGATCCATACTATTGACAATAACATCATGCACCATCGTATCCAACCGTTCTTTCCCAGACTGTCCAAGTATTTTACGAATTTCTTCTGGAATCCGATCCTCCGTCAGGATTCCTCCCCGCACGGCATCATCAATATCATGGTTGATATAGGCAATCTTATCAGACAACCGTACCACCCTACCTTCCAGTGTATGAGGTGTTCCTGCGGTTTTGTGGTTCAGAATGCCATCACGCACTTCCCACGTCAGGTTCAGCCCACGTCCCTGACGTTCCAAGCATTCAACAACACGCAGACTCTGCACATTATGTTCAAAATGATACACCGAATTCAAAGCTCGTTCTCCTGCATGTCCGAATGGTGTATGCCCCAGATCATGACCAAGCGCAATTGCCTCCACCAGATCCTCGTTCAGTCGGAGTGCTTTTGCTATTGTCCTTGCATTTTGCGATACTTCAAGTGTATGTGTCAGTCGGGTTCTGTAATGATCCCCGTCCGGGAGCAAAAACACCTGCGTTTTTTGTCGCAGACGCCGAAAAGCCTTACAATGCAGGATCCGATCCCGGTCTCTTTGAAAAACAGGGCGAATATCGCATTCTGCCTCTTCCTCTTCTCTCCCCTTTGATTCTTTACTCCTGGCTACATACGGACTTAAATATTCCAGTTCTCGCTCTTCCAACTGTTCTCTGATTGTCATAGATTCCCTTCCATCTCCAATTTCCCACAATTCTTTCTTCCGACTTTTACGAGATAACTACGTTCTTACGTTTCTGTAAATCTTACTTGATCCGTTCTTCAATTGCATGAATTACAGTTTCAAGAACTTTAATTCTTGCATAATATTTGTCATTGCCCTCCACGACAATCCATGGAGCATATTCTGTAGAAGTCCGAATTAACATTTCATTGACCGCATCCTCATACTGCTCCCATTTCTCACGGTTTCTCCAATCCTCATCGGTAATCTTCCACTGCTTTTCCGGATTATTCTGACGTTCTCTGAATCTGCGTTCCTGCTCGTCCTTGTCAATCTGCATCCAGAACTTTAACACGATTGCCCCCGCGTCTGCCAAATCTCTTTCCATATCGTTGATTTCACGATACGCACGCTGCCATTCCTGTCTGGTACAAAAGCCTTCGATTCTCTCCACCATAACACGGCCGTACCATGTTCGGTCAAAAATCGCAATATGCCCATCTTTGGGCATAGCACGCCAGAATCGCCATAGATAATGATGTTCCTTTTCTGTATCACTGGGCGAAGCAATCGGATTCACAACAAATCCTCTCGGGTCCATTTTTTCCGTGAGACGCTTGATCGCACCACCTTTTCCACCCGCGTCCCAGCCTTCAAATCCTAGTACAACAGGAATTCTTCTGCGATATATTTCTCCGTGAAGCAGCTCCATCCTGTCCTGCAGGTTTTTTAATTTCTTTTGATATTCCTCTTTCGTATAACTAAGACTTAAATCTACCTTCGCCAAAATGGATTCTTGTAAGTCTCCCAATGCCGCATCTGCTTCTCCTGCCATATGCACAACTTCTACCTGTTTTTGCTTTACACGCTTTATCTGCTCTGCCATCGCGCTGATTACAGTTGTATAAATCTTCACGGTTGCGAAACGCTTGTCAGTTGCTTCGATTATATTCCACGGTGCATAATCCATATCAGTCTTCTGAAGCATATCTTCTATATACTGCTTGTATTTTTCATACCTCTGATTTCTCTTCAAATCTCCTTTTGTGACACGCCATGCCGTTGCTTTATTTTTCATCAGTTTTCGAAACCGCTTCTTTTGCTCCTCTTTACTAATATCCAGAAACAATTTTATCACTACGTTTCCATCATCAGCAAGCTGTTTTTCAAAAGAACAGATGGAATCGAATGCTTTCGGCAGTTCCGATTGTTTGATTCTCTTTTCAAACCGGTCGATCAAAACTTTCCGATACCAGCTTCCGTCATAAATTCCAATTCTTCCACGTGCCGGTGTTTTGGTCCAGAATCTCCAGAGGAACGGATGCATTCTTTCTTCTTCGGTTTCCTTTTTAATTGCAAATACCTGAAAACCGCGTGGATCCAAACTCTGAATCAATCGTCCAATCTGCAGACCCTTTCCGGCTGCGCCAAACCCTTCAAATACAATCATAACCGGGATGTTCCATTCTCTGTACTGTCTCTGTAGTTTCCCGATCTCTGATTCCAATTTCGATATTTTGTCTTTATATTCTTCTTTGGAGATTTTTTTCGTTAAATCCACTTTTTCCAACATCGTATCTTCCTCCTAGCAAACCCTTTTATATTGAGTATACCACATAATTGTCTGAAAATTACAAAAACAGAGGACACAACACAAAATTTGTGCTTGTCCTCTATCTTCATTATCTTTTTACAATTTTCATCATTGTATCCCATTTCTGTTCCATATCAGCAACCAGCTTAAACTGTGTTCTTGCACGATCCAGATTATGGTTTTTACGGTGAATCTGGAAGTAATGATCTCCCTCAAGATAATCTGTAAGGAAACGCATACCACATTCATATGTCATCATTTTTGCACCCATCGGGAGCATCTCAATTTCAGTATCTGTCAACCTCCCCTGGCATCCCTTCTGAAATCCATCGTTGTATACTTCCAGAAGATGCATGCTACAGCTTACCTTATCCAGATCTACTTCATCTTCTTCTGCCGTACTCGCACCAAAGCGGATAGAATCTCCAAAATCGTGTACGGACAATCCTGGCATCACTGTATCTAAATCAATGACACAGATTCCCTGTCGCGTTTTGTCATCAATCATAATATTATTCAGCTTTGTATCATTATGTGTAACACGTAATGGCAATTCTCCCTTCGCCAACATATTTCCCAACACAGACGCCTCTGCTTCACGTGCTAGTACAAACTCGATTTCTTTCTGAACAGAAGCTGCTCTTCCCATAACATCTGCATCCACTGCCTTTTTGAAATCTCTGAAACGCTTCTCTGTATCATGGAACTGCGGAATCGTCTCGTGAAGTGTCTCCGCCGGATAATCAGCAAGAAGATTCTGAAAATTACCGAATGCATAACCACTTTGATAAAAATCCTCATCTCCTGCCACCTGATTGTAACAAGTGGCACCTTCAATAAAGTCGTACATTCTCCAGTATTCTCCGTCAGAATCTATAAAAAACGGCTTTCCATTTTTTGCACATAGAACATTTAACGTCTCACGTTCCGGATCTCCGCCACGTTCAACAATCTTTTTGCGCAGATGTGAGGTCACACCCAGAATATTCTCCATTACCTCAACCGGATTTTTAAAGATATTCTTGTTCATTTGCTGAAGGATCATCCGTTTTATAGTACCACCTCTATTTAAATGAACCAGATATGTGAAATTAATATGTCCGTCTCCATATTTTCCCTGAAGCTCTGGTGTACCCTCAAGCGGAAACCCTTCAAGTGCTTCATTCAATCGTTCTTCTATACTTTTCATCCGTTTTCTCCTCTAATCTCACTTTACTTTTCACTTTCAAGCCAGACTCTTCTTTCCCGTCTGTCCTGTTTGTTTCTTTGATGATGATTTAAATCTCATACCAACAAATCTCGTTAGAATCCAGATGTACTGTAAAGCTACTTCCGTCTCCTCTATAAACAGTTGTCTCCTGTGGCTCATACGTATTATTCACTACACAATACTTTCCATTCTTTACGTATGCATGAACTTCTACGTTGTAATTTGTGCTGAACCAGTGATGCAGGTTCTTCTCATCGCCCGAAGCCCAGAGCACTGCACGATATAACAGCCTGCTGTTCTCAAAACTATATGGAAGCCCACTGATATATACACTTCTTCCCTTTCCAAATGTATTGACCGCAAGCTGTACTTCCTTCTCCTTATGCACCAGAACCGTAGTACCATCCAGCGCATAGATGCATTTCTTACCTTCTCCGAAATCAATTTCTCCTTCACAATCCTCTGTGATGAAATGTGCATGCTCTTCCCAGTTATATTTATCTTTATTCAAGTTAAATCCGTTCTCGTACTCTACACCTAGCACATTTGCAAGCTGAAAGAATCTTCCCTGCCACTGATGTCCGGTCGGTTCTCCGACACCGATAAATCCGCCGCCTCTGTGTACAAAACCACGAACCGCCTCTACAATCTCTGAATCTATCCAGTTCTCTCCGCCACTATATGCAGTATCAGCATCACCAACGTTGATTATGACATCAATGTCATCCAGAATAGACTTCTCATTTTTAATATCTTCAAAACTAATAAATTTCACATCAAACGGAGCACCGCTCAGTGCCTCAATAATTCCCGCATAGGAGTAATTCTGCTTATAATACAACGCATGATGTACCATATGGTTCCCCCATGCACGCATCTTACCCCAACTGTTCAATACGGCAACCTTTTTCACACAATACGGTGTGGTTCCTTTGATATTCTCATACAAAAGGCGGAATTCATCACATACACTTTCCACATAATCAATAAATTCCGGGAATTTGAGTGCAAGCTTCAAATATCCACCGTATCCGATTCTGTCAATCGGGCTTCTGAGAATCGCACGGCGCGCTGTTACCCAGTTGTATTTTGCCTCTTTTACCGGATCTCCTCCCTCATGGAATACATCTGGGAAGAAATATGGAAGCAGTCGTCCTTCTGTATATTTCACCCCTTGGATATCGCTAATCAGTCTTAGTGTAGAACCATTTCCTACACTTCCCACAACAGCATCCACACCGATGGTCTTAAATTCATCCATAAATGGCTCAGTTCCGATCCAGTGATCACCAAGGAACATCATGGCCTCTACTCCATATTCATGTGTGATATCTACCATCTCTTTGGCAAGTTTCGCCACTTCTCTTCTCTGAAATGCCTGGAAGTCCCGAAACTCCTTAGATGGAATACGATATGTATTATTCATGTATCCCTGGTCGATGATATATTCCGGACGGAAACGATATCCTACTTCTTTTTCGAATTGCTCCAAAATATATGGGCTTACAGACGCTGAATATCCGTACCAATCCACATATTTTTCTCTTGCAAGTTCGTCAAAAATCAACGTAAACTGATGAAAGAATGTTGTATAACGAATCACATTTACATACGGATGTGTCTCCAGATACTGTCTCAGCCGTTTCATAGAGTATTCATGTGTCTTCGGCTGACGTACATCAAATGTAATCTGCTTCTCCACTCCCTTCCAGTCGTTGGTCACAGCATTGTACATATGTACCGGATCCCACATAATATAAGCCAAAAAGCTTACCGTATACTCATGAAATACTTTAGCATCACTGATCACCACGTTGCCAGAAGCTGTATCATAAGACCACTGTCCATATGGAACTACTTCTCCAGTTGTTCTGTCAATCACTTCCCACCAGCGTTCAATGTCATCTCTGTCATTTACCTTCAACATGTCTGGATACAGGTGATCCATCAGATGGATTTCCACCTTATCAGACTCTGCAGTATAAAAATCAGTCATAATATACATCTGTTGTACTTCATCCAGATTCGCTTTTGCCCACTCATTGTCCTTCCTTGTTGTGTAATAGGTTGCATATACCTTGGCATCTACTTGCTTCAATTCTTCTGGATAATCCGTTCCATCACAGTCTCGGATCGCGTCTGCCCCCCAGCGTTCCATCAATTCTTTTGTTTCCTTGATCACGTCCAAATCGGTCGGAATGGTAACCTGTCCTCTTTTCTTCTGATTCTCTGTCATATTTTTCTCTCCTGATTCATTTCCTAATTTTCATTCTATTCTGAGTATACGTTCTGTACTGAAAAGTTACAATCTATTTCTTGTTTTGAAATTTATAGATATTGCTTTTTTCATGATTCTAACTTTTCCAACAACCTGAGATTTTCATAAAAGACAAACAAAAAAAGACCCGAAACTCCGGGCCTTTTTTACAGCATATATCCCCTTTTAATTGCCACTACATTGGATTAGGAATCAAATTCAAATTGAATACCATACAATTCACAAGCACTTTTAAAAAGGGCAGAAGTATTTTCATCTGCTGAATAATTGTCAATCGCAATATTAATAATTACGGGATAACCCTCTTGAATATCACACTTGATAATCCTGAATCCCGGATAATCTACTCCGTCAAATCCTTTCTGCACAAAATTAATCTGCTGTAATGCGAATCCTTCCCCCGTAATCATCTCATCTGTTGTTACATTCACATAATAATCTGACAGATCCGCATATAACTCCATATAGTTTTTCACTTCTTCATTTACATTTCCGACTGCATCCTCATCTTCTGAGTATCCTATACTTAATTCTACAGAAATTCCATTTGCCTCACCGGAAACAATGGAACCATATTCATTCATTTCTTCAAGTATCGGCATTAGAATCGTTTTATCTCCATTTGAAAGCTCTGCCATTACAAATCCATCGTACCCCTCTATCGCTGCATTGGCACTTTCTTTCATACCGTCATCTTTTATCGGATCATCTTGAACCGGCTCTTCCATCGGAACTTCTGTCATAGGCATATCCACTGTCGTATCATAATTGTTCATCGATTTCTGAACAGCCACCACCATGACGGACAAAGCAACGATCAGAAGTATTATTCCAACAACCCCTGTTACAACTGTCGCAATAATCGCACCTTTCTTTCCGCTTTCTGATGGTCCTTCATACTGTGCTTTCCCAAATGCAAGCATCGGGATGAATACAAACGGGAGAAAAACAAGTCCTACACCATATCCCCCACTTTTTCCAAATACACGAGCAAGCTTTACACAAGTCCAGATACTAAATACCAGATTTCCAATCGGAATAAACAACAAAAAGAAAAGCCAGCCATTCCCCCATGCAATATCCGTCAACACATACATATTATAAAACGGAACAATCGCTGCCCAACCGGGACGATTTGCCTTTTTGTACAAATGCCACTGAGCAACCAAAACAAAGATTGCTAATGCCATTATCAACAGCCAAACAATTAAAAAGCCAACCATCCCCGCTCCAACTAAAACATTCACACCTCTCTCATCCATACTTTACTCTCCTTTCGTAATTCCACCATTGCAGTTCTGTTTTTTGTAATTGGTTTCGGTTAGTACAGACTACAATGTATTGTAAATATTATATCAGAAACATCATATTCCGTCATTCTTTTTTTTACATTTTTACTTTAATGATTAAAAAAACGACGTTCTTTTACTTCTTCACTTCTTCGAATAGCGGCTGCCGTCTTTGGTGTAGCATCCGAACAATCACATTCCGTCTCTGAAACAGTACCACATTGAACCACTGCCGTTCCTGTTTCAACAACTGCACCAAATGATATTGGGATTTCAATACACAGACTCTGTGTAATCGTAAACGAGCAAGAAGTCTGACTTCCCGGGCACTGTGGCTCTGTATTAATAACAGGCTCACCACAGCAGGTTGCCTTTGCTATCCCAGGTTGAGCAAATGGCGTGACTTTGACAGGTACACAGACCATTTCTTTCTGATAGAAAATAGATTCACACGGCTCATTTTCACCACACACAGGCCCACAAATAGCTA
>JAHHTO010000052.1 GCA_020024595.1 Schaedlerella sp. | reverse complement strand
CAAGAGAAAGACTTGAAATACTGAACCGATCGAATGACGGGTTTTTTATTGCGGGCGAGGACTTACGTTTGAGAGGACCGGGAGATTTGTTTGGAATCCGACAGAGCGGAACGCTTGATTTTAAACTGGCAGATGTATTCCAAGATGCAGAAATCTTAAAACAGGCTGGAAAAGCTGTAGATCAGATACTTGATGAAGATCCGCAGATGGAAAAACCATGCTACAAAAAAATGAAAGAGATTATTTGCAAAAAAGAACAAAATATCATGTTAGAGAATACCCTGTAAAAATGCTATGAATTTCCAGTATAAAAGAATGGCTCCTCCATATACTATCCGTGTAACATAAACAAACGGAACGCAGATGTGTGATAACCGGCTGATCTAGCACAGCAGATTACATACAGATGCAGCCGGGTGATATGTTGCAACACAAGAAAACAGTGGATATTCACTGTTAAAATGCAAAAGGAGGAAATGCAAAATGGCAAATCGTTCAACAAACCGTACAGCCGTACCTGAGGCGAAAGGAGCACTGGACAAATTTAAATACGAGGGGGCAAGTGAATTGGGTGTACCGCTTAGTGAAGGTTACAACGGAGATCTGACATCTAAGCAGAACGGATCTGTAGGTGGATATATGGTGAAAAAGATGATTGAACAGCAGGAAAAGCAGATGGCAGGTAAATAAACGGGCTGTCAGTAGAAAAAAGCGCTTGGGATTGACCCAGGTGCTTTTTTCTGCTAAAATTTTGGGAAAAGAACATAACGTGAAACAGGTGAGGTATCTATGAGAGTAATTGCAGGAAGTGCAAAGAGATTACAACTAAAGACATTAGACGGGATGGACACCAGGCCGACTACAGACCGCATCAAGGAAACATTGTTCAACATGATTGCACCCTCTGTTTTCGGAAGCGTTTTTCTGGATTTGTTCAGTGGAAGTGGAAGCATCGGTATTGAAGCTCTGAGCCGCGGTGCAAAGGAAGCAGTGTTTGTAGAGAACAATCCGAAGGCAATGGCGTGTGTGAAAGAAAATCTAAAATATACAAATCTTTCTCATAAGGCAATGACCTTAACAAAAGATGTTATGACTGCATTGTATCAATTGGAGGGAGAGAAGAATTTTGATTTCATTTTTATGGATCCTCCATATCGTCAGGAACTAGAGAAAAAGGTGTTGAATTACCTGGCTGGTTCAGATTTGGTATATGAAGATACTGTCATTATAGTAGAATCCGCACGAGAAACTGATTTTTCTTATTTGGAAGATTTGGGATTTTATTTGATGAAAGAAAAGATATACAAAACAAACAAACATATTTTTATCGGAAAAGAAGGGAAAGAAGAGGTATGTTAAGGGCAATTTATCCGGGCAGCTTTGATCCGGTCACATATGGACATTTGGATATTATTAAAAGATCTAGTAATATCACAGATGAACTGATTGTAGGGGTACTGAACAATAATGCAAAAATGCCGTTGTTTTCTGTAGAAGAACGTGTTAAAATGTTAAAAGAAGCGACTTGTAGTCTGACAAATGTAACGATAGTCCCATTTGACGGATTGTTGGTTGATTTTGTAAGGCAGATGCATGCAGATTTTATTATCAGAGGTCTTCGTGCAATCACTGACTTTGAATATGAACTTCAGATGTCTCAGACAAATCATAAGCTAGAGCCAGCTGTCGAGACTATTTTCTTAACAACAAATATTGAGTATTCTTATTTGAGTTCCACTACCGTAAAGGAAATCGCAGCTTTTGGGGGAGATATATCACAATTTGTGCCGGAAGCTGTTGCTAAGGAACTGAAAGAAAAGATGATAACAAAAGGAGCGTGTAACCAATGAGCAGCCGTATTGAGCAGATTATTGAAGAAATTGAGGAGTACATTGACAGAGATTGTAAATATCAACCGCTGTCTACAACAAAGATCATTGTAAATAAGGAACATCTGGATGAACTATTAAGAGAACTTCGAATGAAGACTCCGGATGAGATTAAGAGATATCAGAAGATTATCAGTAATCGAGATGCTATTCTGGCTGATGCACAGGCAAAAGCGGATGCAATGCTGGAAGAGGCACAGGTACAGACGAATGAACTGGTCAGTGAACATGAGATTATGCAACAAGCATATGCACAGGCAAATGAGATTGTAACACAGGCAACTGCACAGGCACAGGAAATTTTGGATAATGCAACAATGGATGCTAACGCAATACGTGTAGGTGCGATTCAGTATACAGACGATTTGCTGGCGAATGCAGAAAGTATTATTGGACATACACTGGACAGCTATACAACCAAATATGATGGATTGATCAACTCACTTCAAGAATGTTATGATGTGGTACGTACCAACCGAGCAGAATTAGAAATTCCAACCGAAGATGAAATGAACTATAATCAGGAAAGTAATATGGAGTAAGTCATGGATCTGCTCTGTGTTTAGAAAAGAAGCAGATACAACATACCCAACAAACTGGCAGTCAGCGCGGCTGCCAGTTTTTGTATGATGTAAGGGAATATTGGAAAACCAGCTTTTTGTATCATACACTGCGTCTGTGCGACAGAACACAGCCCACCAAATGCTGTCAGACCCAGAATTGCCGGATACTGAATAGAAATAGGAAGCACAGATTCAGAGATCATGACAACACCGTTGGTAACTTCCAGAAATGGAAGAAAATAGATCATCCCCGGAATGGAAAATGGAAGATTTTGAAATAATCTCAGAATGACTGAAAAGAGCATCATGTATCCACCTATTTTTATCAGTGTTTCAAAGCTGTTCATAATGGAGAGATCTACTTCCCGAAAACTTTGACTATGTTCAGAAACTACGATAGAACGATTATCGGAAACAGACAGATCACAAAATTCATTTCCGGCAGAAAGGTATCTTTTTCGTGTAAAAAAACTGACAATTATAGGGGAAAGCATAAGGATGCACAGAGTGGGAAGCATAAGGCGTTCCTCTTTCAATGTTTTCCATACGATAAAATTGAGGATGAAAACAGGACTTGTATTATTGCAAAAGGAGAGAAGGTACTGACCTTCCTTCTGGGAAATATAGCCGGATACAGTCAGGTCAGCAGCTGTTTTTGCTCCCATCGGATATCCACATAAAAATCCTACCAGAACGGCAAAGCTTCCATTTGGAGACACTCGGAAAACATGAGAGATTCCTTTGCCAAAGGCGGAAGATATGTAATGAATACTTCCAGTGGATAACAATAGATTTGTCATCAGCAAAAACGGAAATAACGTAGGAAGAATAATTTGAAACCAGAGCAGTAATCCTTCACTGGCTCCAGTAAATACCTCTTTTGGAAAAATAAGCATTACAAAAAATAAGATCACAATTCCGAATCCGGGAAAATTCCGATGTAGTTTCATAATAAATGGCTAAAGATTCTCCGCTTATTTTATTAAAGATATATGAAATAGGTTGATTTTTTATGTGCACTGTGACAAAATAAATAACGGTATCATATTTCAGAACATTATATATTACAATTGAAAGGAGCTATGATGACATGGCAGTTTTAGAACATATAGAACCAAGAGAGGTATTTCATTTTTTTGAAGAAATTAGTCAAATTCCTAGAGGAACCTATAATACAAAGGCAGTCAGCGATTATTGTGTGAATTTTGCAAAAGAGCGGGGGCTTACTGCTATTCAAGATGAGTGGAACAATGTGATCATCAAGAAACCGGGAACAACCGGTTATGAAAGCAGTGAACCGGTTATTCTTCAGGGACATCTGGATATGGTCTGTGAAAAAACCACCGATTCTAATCACGATTTTATGAAGGACCCGATCGACATCTATGAAGAAGACGGATATATCAAAGCAAGAGAAACTACGCTTGGGGCGGATAATGGAATCGCAGTTGCAATGGCTCTTGCACTTCTGGACAGTAAGGAAATCCCGCATCCGCCTTTGGAAGTCTTATTTACAACAGATGAAGAAGTAGGAATGACAGGTGCATTGAACGTTGATCTGTCACCACTGGAAGGAACGATGCTTATGAATCTGGATTCTGAGGAAGAAGATGTTCTGACAGCAGGCTGTGCAGGTGGCTTCCGCTTTCTCTACTCACTTCCGGTAGATAAGACTTCTGTAAACGGAACAAAAATAGAATTGGAAATCTGTGGGTTAAAGGGTGGACATTCCGGTGTTGAAATCCACAAACAGAGAGGAAATGCCAACAAACTGGCTGGACGTCTTCTTTATCATCTGAGCAGACAGGCAAAGATTGCTCTGATGGAAATCAATGGCGGAAGCAAGGATAATGTTATCACTCCTGCGAACAGATCTGTGATTGTAACTGATGATACAAATACCGTGAAATCTGTGGTAAAGAATATGTTAGATGCATGGAAACAAGAGTTTGGAAGCGACGAACCGACACTGGATATCAAGGTGAATGTTCTGGAAGAGGGAACGTTTGATGCGATGACAGATGAAACCATGAAGAAAGTACTTCAATTTATTGTGAACTGTCCGAATGGTGTGGATGAGTTTAGTCGTCATCTTGCAGGATTGGTTGAAACATCGGATAACCTTGGTGTTGTTGCGACAGATGATAAAAACGTAAAATTTATGATATTGACAAGGAGTGGATTTTCCACAAAGCTGGAGGAATTTAAAGAGCGTTTCATGTGTTTTGCAGATTCGTTAGGAGGAACCTATGAATTTGATGCAGAATATCCGGCTTGGACATTCAAATCAGAGTCCAGAATCCGTGAGATTACTCTGGATGCTTTTGAACATGTTTATGGAAAACGCCCAGAAGTAACTGAGATTCATGCAGGTTTGGAATGCGGTCTACTAAGCGGTAAGAAACCAGAGCTTGACTGTATCTCTTTCGGACCAAATATGATTGATGTACACTCTTATAATGAGCGCCTTGAAATTGCTTCTGCAGCAAAAATCTGGGAAGCAGTAAAAGAAATTTTAAAACGATGTAAATAAGACATTCCCCGGTTCATATAATTTATAAACATGAACCGGGGAATCAAATTGATGAATCAAAAATTGTATCGACTGTTGGAATGTGTATTCCTGCTTTCCATATTTTTATCGATAGGACTTCATGAATTGAATGAAAGAAGTCGTTTTTCTCTTTTGAATGAGAAAACGGTGGAGTCTGCGGCTTTTCGAAGCCAGCCGGTGACTGAGGATATGATTTCTTTTATACAGCCACTGAACGATCCCGGAGAAATACTTGGCATTTACTGGTTGGAATCCGGATTCATAAAAAAAACACGAACAGAATGGTATTCAAAAGATTTTTTTAAAAAAGCAAAACAGACATGGTCTCTAAATCCAGCATGGGAATCATATTCTGCGGCCTGTTGTGCTATATGGGATGATCTAGAATATTTCCCTGTTCCTGAATCTTCCAATGAAGTCAAAGCTGAAGTCAGCTATGTGGATTCTTGGATGTATGAGCGGAATTACGGAGGAACGAGAGGACATGAGGGAACCGATATTATGGCCTCGGAAAATGTACGTGGTTTTTATCCTGTTGTCAGTATGACGGATGGTGTTGTTCTGCACAAAGGATGGCTGGAACAGGGGGGATATCGAATTGGAATTACTGCACCCGGAGGCGCTTATTTTTATTATGCACATTTAGATTCATATGCAAATCTGGAGATTGGAGATACAATAAAGGCAGGGCAACTACTTGGATTTATGGGCGATACTGGTTACAGTAAAGTGGAAGGAACAACGGGAAATTTCCCTGTACATCTGCATGTTGGGATTTATCTGACAGATACCGGAAAGGAGATCAGTGTGAATCCATATCCGGCACTTCGCTATTTGGAGTCCCGGAAAATCAAATGCGCCTATGAGAGAGGATGAAAATGAATTTACCGATTGCATTCGAAGAAAAAATGAAAACACTGCTTGGGGTTGAATATGAGGATTATCTCCGCTGTTATGATGAACCGCGGCATTACGGGCTCCGTGTAAATACAAAAAAGATTTCTGTCGAGGATTTTTTGAAGATTTCCCCTTGGCCTTTGACAGCTGTACCATGGATCCCGAATGGCTTTTATTATGATGGCAGTATGTATCAGCCTGCAAAGCACCCTTACTATTATGCAGGACTATATTATCTGCAAGAGCCAAGTGCCATGACACCCGCCAGTAGGCTTCCGGTGAATCCAGATGACAAGGTGCTGGATCTTTGTGCTGCTCCGGGTGGAAAAGCGACAGAGCTGGGAGCAAAACTCGGGGAAGACGGTGTATTGATTGCCAATGATATCAGTAATTCGAGAGCCAGAGGACTTTTGAAAAATCTGGAATTGTTCGGGATCGGAAATATGATGGTGATCAGTGAGGAACCCGGCAAACTAACGGAGTTTTTTCCTGAATATTTTGATAAGATTTTAATTGACGCTCCTTGTTCCGGCGAAGGAATGTTTCGGAAAGAAAAAAAGATGGTGAAAGCGTGGGAAGAGCACGGACCAGAGTTTTTTTCTAAACTGCAGCGTAGTATCATTACACAGGCAGCTATCATGTTAAAACCAGGTGGAATGCTGTTGTATTCCACCTGTACCTTTGACTCTTTAGAAAATGAGCAGACGATAGAATATCTATTGGAAAAGTTTCCGGAATTTACTATCTGTGAAATGGATGCGTATGAAGGATTTGCCAAAGGAAGACCGGACGAGACAAAGGGGAACATCAAGGACATAGACAAGACTGTTCGTATATTTCCGCACAGAATGCAGGGAGAGGGGCATTATCTTGCACTTTTAAAGAAAGAATACAATGAAAGGACTTCCGGAGCCTGTGTATCTTTCAGAGAAGAAAAACCGCTGAAAAAGATTCCTGAAGAATTGACGGATTTTTTGGAAAATGTCAGTCTGAAAATCAAATCCAGCCGTTTGGATATTCGTGAAGAAAGGGTTTACTACATGCCAAAAGAACTGCCTGAGTTAAAAGGAATTCGTTTTCTTCGTTCAGGTCTGCTGTTGGGAGAAATGAAGAAGAAACGGTTTGAACCGAGTCAGGCGCTTGCCATGTGTCTGAGCAAAGATACATACCGGAAGGTTCTTAATCTCTCTGTGGAAGACGAACGTGTTATCAAGTATCTGAAGGGTGAGACTCTGGATGTGGAAGATCTGACAGACAGAAAAGAGAAGGGCTGGTATCTGGTTTGTGTGGATGACTATCCGTTGGGCTTTGGAAAGCTTTCCGGTCAGACATTAAAGAATAAATATCTGCCCGGCTGGCGCTGGCAGTCATAAGGAGTTTCTAAGATGAAATTAAGACTGGACAGGTATCTTGCAGAAATGGGGCTTGGAACCCGGAGTGAAATAAAAAAGGCCATCGCAAAAGGGCTGGTACGGGTGAACGATACTATTGTAAAAAAAGCAGAATTTAAACTGGATACGGAAACAGATACAGTTTTCTTTCAGAATCAAGCCGTATCTTATATCGAATACGAATATTATATGCTGAATAAGCCGGCAGGTGTGATTTCAGCCAGTGAAGATCGAAAAGAGTCCACCGTGGTAGACTTAATTACCGAGCGGAAGAGAAATGATCTGTTTCCGGTCGGCAGGCTGGATCGTGATACTGAGGGATTGCTTTTGATCACCAATGACGGAGCACTATCCCATCGGCTTTTATCTCCCAAAAAGCACGTAGATAAGACCTATTATGCAGAGATTCATGGAGAAGTGACAGAAGAGGATGTTGAGCAATTTGCGGAAGGTGTGGACATCGGAGACGAGAAGTTGACGATGCCTGCTGAACTGATTATACTGGAAAGTGGAATGGAATCGAAAATTGAACTCACCATCCGGGAAGGAAGATTTCATCAAGTAAAGCGGATGTTTCGTGCTGTTGGAAAAGAAGTTGTGTATTTGAAACGTTTGCGTATGGGAAGCTTGGTGCTAGATCAAGGATTGAAACCTGGGGAATACCGAGAACTGACGAAAGAAGAGATGGAACAATTATGTTGACAGGAAAAAAGGCTGTTATTTTTGATATGGACGGATCACTGGTAGATTCTATGTGGATTTGGACAGAAGTAGACAATATCTATATAAAAAAATATAATCTGACCATGCCAGATAATTTCTACAAAGATATTGAAGGAATGAGCTTTACTGAAACAGCACAGTATTTTCTGGACACGTTTCCGGAATTAGACTGTACACTCGATGGTCTGAAACAGGAATGGCAGGAAATGACAATCGATTTATACTGTACGAAGGTACCATTAAAGCCGGGAGTAGAAGACTTTCTAAAGCGGATGAAAGAAGCTGAAATCCGTCTCGGGATCGCTACCAGTAATTCCCGAGAACTGGTGGAAGCAGTATTGAATTCCTTAAGTATTCGTGCTTATTTTGATACGGTACGTACGTCCTGTGAAGTGTTGAAGGGAAAGCCTGCACCGGACGTATATCTAAAAGCGGCAGAAGATTTGCAGGTAGATCCTTCTGAATGTCTGGTTTTTGAAGATGTTCCAAACGGAATTCTGGCGGGAAAGAATGCGGGCATGACAGTCTGTGCCGTGGATGATGTATTTTCCAGACCGTATGAAGAGGAAAAACGCGCGTTAGCGGACTATTATATTTATGATTATGCGGAAGTCAGAAGCATATAAAAAATGGAGAACAGTATGAAACAAGATTTCTTACCGATAAGCAAAGAGGATATGTTGAAACGTGGATGGAATCAGGTAGATTTTGTTTATGTGATCGGAGATGCTTACGTGGATCACCCTTCTTTTGGACATGCCATTATCAGCCGCCTTTTGGAATCCCGTGGATATCGAGTGGGAATCATTTCCCAACCGGATTGGACAGACAAGAGCAGCATTGCTGTTTATGGAGAACCAAGACTTGGATTTCTTGTCAGTGCCGGAAATATGGACTCCATGGTCAATCATTATTCTGTATCCAAAAAGCGTCGAAAAACGGATGCCTATACCCCCGGAGGAATCATGGGAAAACGTCCGGATTATGCAGCAGTTGTTTATGGCAATCTGATTCGCCAGACATACAAACATATCCCTATTATTCTGGGAGGAATTGAAGCTAGTTTGCGAAGACTCGCACATTATGATTACTGGTCAGATAAAATGAAGCGTTCCATTCTTTTGGATGCCAGTGCAGATATTCTTTCCTATGGAATGGGAGAGCATTCTATCGTGGAAATTGCAGAAGCTTTGGATGCCGGAATTGCAGTTTCAGATCTGACCTACATTGACGGAACTGTAGTGAAGGTAAAAAACATGGATTCCGTTTACGATGCATTGGAACTTCCGTCTTTTAAGGCAATCAAAGAGGACAAACGCAAATATGCGGAAAGCTTTTATACTCAGTACTGTAATACAGATCCTTTTTCGGGAAAGCGTTTGATTGAACCCTATTCAGAACATTTGTATGTCGTACAGAATCCTCCGGCAAAACCACTTTCTACAATGGAGATGGATGATGTGTATGCGCTTCCATATATGCGGTCACCACATCCATCTTATCAGAAGCAAGGCGGAGTTCCGGCAGTGGAGGAAATTCGGTTTAGCCTGACCAGTAACAGAGGCTGTTTTGGCGGATGCAGCTTCTGTGCGTTGACTTTTCATCAGGGAAGGATCGTACAGACAAGAAGTCATGATTCTCTCTTGAAAGAGGCGGAGGACTTTACAAAAGAAAAAGATTTTAAAGGATATATTCATGACGTAGGTGGACCGACGGCAAACTTTCGCCATCCGTCCTGTCAGAAGCAGTTGGAAAAGGGAGTCTGTAAAACAAAGCAGTGTCTCTTTCCGAAACCGTGTGGCAATCTAAATGCAGACCACAAGGACTATATTAAGCTGCTTCGGAAACTGCGGGAGATTCCGAAAGTGAAGAAGGTCTTTATCCGTTCTGGAATCCGGTTTGATTATCTCCTTGCAGAAAATGATTTGACTTTTTTACGGGAGTTGTGTACCTATCATGTAAGTGGTCAATTGAAGGTGGCACCGGAGCATGTATCAGATGCAGTACTTGAGAAAATGGGAAAGCCTGAGAACCGGGTGTATGAGGCCTTTGTAAGACAGTTTTTCAAAATGAATGAAAAAATTGGCAAGGAGCAATATCTGGTTCCCTATCTGATGTCATCTCATCCTGGCTCTACATTAAAAGAAGCTGTAGAATTGGCAGAATATTGCCGGGATATGGGGTATATGCCAGAACAGGTACAAGATTTTTATCCCACGCCATCCACCATTTCTACCTGTATGTATTATACCGGTCTTGACCCACGTACGATGCAGGAAGTTTATGTGCCGAAAAATCCGCATGAAAAGGCAATGCAGAGGGCTTTGATCCAATATCGAAAACCGGCAAATTACGAACTGGTAAAAGAAGCACTTTTAAAAGCCGGTCGGTCAGACTTAATTGGATTTGATGAGAAATGTCTGATTCACCCACGACAGTTTGCGAATGAGAAAAAACAAAGTAGACAGGGAAAGTCTGGATATAAAAATAGAAAAGCTGCCGGAAATAAACACAGTGTAAAGAAGAAACAGTCGGGGAAGAAAACGCACGCAAAACAACGTGCACTCAGGGAGGGAAAATGATGAGAATTGTTGTAGTTACAGGAGCATCTTCCGGGATGGGACGGGAGTTCGTAAAACAAATCGGACATTTTTACCGCACATTGGATGAAATCTGGGTGATCGCAAGAAGAGCAGAACGGTTAAAAGAACTGCAGAAAGATTCGGTTGTTCCACTCCGTATTTTTGAAGGAGATTTGTTAAAACCTCCTGTTTATATCTTGTTAAAGCAGGCGCTTCAAGAAGAGAATCCTGATATTCGAATGCTGGTGAATGCTGCCGGATTTGGGAAAACCGGTACTGTAGAGGAGATTTTAAACAAGGATAAAAATACACAGCTTGAAATGATCGACCTAAATTGCATGGCCTTATCCCGTATGACATTTTTCTGCCTTCCATATTTGTCAAAAGGGAGTCGGATTCTCAATCTGGCTTCCGCAGCAGCTTTCTGTCCGCAGCCTTTATTTGCTGTATATGCGGCAACAAAATCATATGTGCCGAGTTTTCCTCGAGCACTGAGAGAAGAACTGCGACCGAAAGGAATTGTTGTGACAGCGGTTTGCCCAGGCCCGGTAGACACTGAATTCTTTGATGTTTCCGGACGAATGGAAAATATCTGGAAGCAGATGGTAATGGCAAAAGCACCGGATGTGGTCAGAAAAGCACTTCTGGACACTCGTTCAGGAAAAAGTATGTCTGTATACGGTTTTGCAATGAAGGGAGCACGAATTGCTTCAAAACTGATACCTCATGATTTGATTCTGAAGTTAGAGACAAAAGGAAATGTCAAAGGAGACAGATAACGAATGAAAAAATGTGAAAAGGGTACTCCGGGTTATCTGGATTATAAGAAAAAAATAGAAATCATACGTACGATTATTTACTTTCTGATCGTAGCAGCCGTTTATCTGCTTGGATATAGCCAAACGGGAAGTAACAAAAATCTATTGACAATAGTTGCAATCGTAGGATGTCTTCCGGCATGTAAAGCGCTGGTTGGCGTAATCACACGTCTGCCACACCATTCCATCAGTCTGGAAACAGCCGAAGAAATCAGAGTAAAATGTCCCCATCTGACAACGGTATTTGATTTGGTCGTTACAAGTACTGAGAAAATCATGCCGATTGATGTAATTGTTGTTTCGGGAGACAAGGTTTTTGGGTATACATCCAGTCAAAAGGTGGATCTGACATATGCATCAAATCATATCAAGAATATATTGGTACAAAATCATTTTAAGGATGTATCTGTGAAGCTGATGAATCAGTACACCGGATTTCTGGCAAGGGCAGAAGGACTGGAAAATATTGCAGCAGTAGAAAAGCAAAGCCGGGCAGGACATGAACAGAGAATTACACAACTGATCATGAATATTTCTTTGTAAATGCCCAGCTGTGGTATTTATGATAGTTAAATCAACAATATGAGATCAGGATGCCAGTATATGTAAAAATACAATAAATAGAGGAAAAATCAGATGCAGGAATTAAAGATTACAGAAAATGAATCCGGACAGCGTCTGGACAAATTTCTTGGAAAATTTATGAAAGAAGCTCCGAAAAGTTTTCTGTATAAAATGCTACGTAAAAAAAATATTACATTGAACGGAAAAAAAGCAACAGGTCAGGAAAAACTGAATACTGGAGATTCTGTAAAACTTTTTTTGTCTGAGGAAACTATTGAAAAGTTTTCTGAAAGCACACCTCTGTCGATTCCTGTGAAAGAACTTGAAAAACTGGATATTCTTTATGAAGATCATAATATTCTTCTGATGAACAAGCCGGTTGGGATGCTTTCACAGAAAGCAAAAGAAAGCGATGTTTCTGCTGTGGAGCATTTACTGGGATATCTGCTTCACTCAAATCAGATTAGGGAGGAGAATTTGAAGACATTCCGCCCATCTATCTGCAATCGTCTGGACAGGAATACAAGCGGCATTCTCGCAGCTGGAAAAAGTCTTGCTGGGCTTCAGGAATTAAGTCGGCTTTTTAAAGAACGCAGCCTGGCAAAGTACTACTTATGTCCTGTTGTCGGAACGGTGAAACTTACGGAATCTGTCAAAGGCTATCTTTATAAAGATGAAAAAACAAATCGGGTCCGCATATTAACAAGTGAGATACCGGGAAGTTCCTATATTGAAACAGCGTACCGTCCGCTTGCTTTTGGGGAAAATATTACGCTCCTGGAAGTTCATCTGATTACCGGAAAAACACATCAGATCCGCTCTCACCTGGCGTATATCGGGCATCCGATCATTGGAGATTATAAGTATGGCAACCGGGAGATAAATGAAAGATACCGCAGGGAATACGGTCTGACTCATCAGCTTCTTCATGCATATCGTCTGGAAATGCCGAAGATGGAAGGCCCTCTCGCCAATCTGTCGGAAAAAGTATTTTTTGCAGATCCTCCGGAACTATTTCAACGGGTCTGTAAAGAACTGGAAAATTACAGAGGAAATTAAAATGGCAACATGGAATTCAAGGGGGTTAAGGGGTTCTACACTGGAAGAATTCATCAACCATACAAACGAAAGATATGATGAACTGGGCCTTGCTCTGATTCAAAAGATACCTACACCGATCACACCAGTGAAGATTGATAAGGAGAAACGACATATTACCTTGGCATATTTTGACAAAATCAGCACTGTAGATTATATCGGAACCGTACAGGGGATACCAGTTTGTTTCGATGCAAAGGAATGTAGTACGGATACATTCCCGCTTCAGAACATTCATGAACACCAAATTATTTTTATGGACAAGTTTGAAAGGCAAGGTGGTATTGCATTTTTGATTTTGTACTACACGACACGTAATATACTTTACTATATGCGTTTTAGTGAAGTTAAAAAATTTTGGGAACGTGCTGTATCTGGTGGAAGAAAAAGTTTTCGGATCGAAGAACTGGATGAGAACTATTTTATTCCATTAAAAAATAATTGTTATGTGCCCTATCTGGATTATATTCAGAAAGACTTGGATATGCGAGATTCATTAGAATCATATAAATCTGAAAAAGATTGACAATCATAAAGATTCTTCGTATAATAACTTTAGTTTAGCGTGTTAGCACAGTAAAGTGAAGGGGTGTTTTTATGGAACAGAAGTTACATACACCGGAAGGAGTCCGGGATATTTACAATACAGAATGCAGAAAGAAGCTATCGGTACAGGAGAAGCTCCATCATACATTGCATTTATATGGATATCAGGATATTCAGACACCAACATTTGAATATTTTGATGTGTTCTGTGAAGAAATCGGAACAATTTCTTCACGAGAGCTATATAAATTTTTTGACAGAGAGGGGAATACACTTTCTTTGCGTCCCGACATTACGCCATCTATAGCAAGAGCAGCGGCAACATTGTTTGAAACAGAGGATTTTCCTATCCGCTTATGTTATATCGGCAATACGTTTATTAATCATTCCAGCTATCAGGGACGTTTAAAAGAAAATACGCAGCTTGGAGCCGAGCTGATAGGAGATGACTCTGTGGAAGCTGATGCCGAAATGCTTGCAATGCTGGTAGACGGGTTGAAAAAGGTGGGATTAAAAGAATTTCAGGTAAATATCGGCCATGTAGATTTTATCCGTACACTGCTTGATAAGAGTGGATTAGATACAGAGCAGATAGCAGAAGTTCACACGCTGATTGCCAATCGGAACTATTTTGGCGTTGAGGAAGTATTAGACAGGGAGAATGTAGAGGAATCGGTAAAAGAAGCTTTTCGTGCACTGCCGGAATTAATCGGCGGTGTGGAGGTATTGAAGCAGGCTGCACTCATTACTCCAGATGAGGAAGCACAGAAAGCAATCATAAGACTTTTGAAAATATATAGATTGCTTCAACTTTATGGAGTGGAAGAGTATATTGCCTTTGATTTGAGTATGAGTGGAAGTTATGGATATTATTCAGGAATTATCTTCCGTGCCTATACTTATGGTACCGGTGATGCTA
>JAHHTO010000051.1 GCA_020024595.1 Schaedlerella sp. | reverse complement strand
ATATGGCATGCAGTTATTGATCTGGGCGGAGGTAGGAAAAGAACCTACGGAACATATTTTTAACGAAATGCGAGAGAGGAAAGAAGAGTTCGCAGCTTTTCATAATACAATCAACGTGATCTTACAAAATCCATCGGATGTAAACGATCCTACTTTTGAAAAAACGGAAAAGGCACTTCCGAATCTTCATGTATATTATGACAGTAATCACGAAAATGTAAATGTATTAGCAAGAAGAATGTATGGAGATCCAGATAAACTCCCATTGATCCTGGTCGTAGATGAAGAGCAGAATGGAATCTATTCGACTAGTGGATACAATGTGGGGACGGGTGATATGCTGCTACGTATTCTAAAAAATTTAAAATAAGGAGAAGAAAAAAATGGCAATGATAGATAGAATTCCAGATACAAAACAGGAGTGGTTTAAGGATGCAAAATACGGTCTTTTTATCCACTGGGGATTATATTCAATTTTAGCAGGCGAATATAAGGGAAAACAGACAAAGCATATTTCGGAATGGATTATGAATTCTTTGGACATTCCAGTAGAAGAATACGAAAAACTAACAGATGAATTTAATCCAGATCAATTTGATGCAGATGCACTGGTGAAAATGGCAAAAGAAGAATGGGGAATGAAGTATATAGTTTTTACAGCAAAACATCATGAAGGTTTTGCAATGTATCATTCAGAGAACAGCAAATATAATACAGTTGATGCGACAGCTTGCCACAGGGATATTGTTAAAGAACTTGCAGATGCGTGTAAAAAGTACGATATGAAATTTGGGCTGTATTATTCACAGTCACAGGATTGGCATGATCCGAATGGATTTGTATCCAAAGCAAATGGTGGAAAGGAAACAGATAATCAGTCAAAAGATTTTCAGAGCTATGTGGATCATAAAGTGATTCCACAGTTGAGAGAGTTGTTGACAAATTACGGGGAAATCTGTCTGATTTGGTTTGATACACCGATGGATATGACAAAAGAGCAAAGCCAACAGTGTGTGGATGTAGTCAAAGAACTTCAGCCAAACTGTCTGATCAGTGGAAGAATTGGAAATCAGCTGGGAGATTATATGACAATTGGTGATAACTATATGCCAAGACTTCCGCTAGAAGGAGATTGGGAAGTTCCGGCTACCTTAAATGATACTTGGGGATATAGTAAATTTGATCAGAGTTGGAAGACCCCGGAAGAAATTATTAAGATTCTTGTGAAGATTGCGAGCAGAGGCGGAAACTATCTTCTGAATATAGGACCGCGTGCAGATGGATCTGTTCCACAGGAGAGTCTTGATATTTTAGGAGAAGTTGGAAACTACATGAGAGAGAATGGGGAGAGCATTTATGGAACAAGAAAAGCTCCGAGCTATCCTTATGAAATTGACTGGGCTGAATTTACATGTAGAGATCATAAATTATATGTGCATGTGTTTGAACCAAGAAAGAAACTGGAAATTTTAAACTGTTCAAATGAGGTGAAAGATGCGTACTTGTTGAGCAACGGTCAGAAGTTAAAATATGTCTGCGATGAAAGTTGTGAAGGGGATGCTGTGGTGATTGTGGATATACCGGAAGAATTGCATGATGCAAAGACATATTGCGTTTGTCTGGAATTGAAGGAAGAGGCTCCGATTTTTGATCCGATCCGTGGATAGTGAGGATGACTGATCAGTGCTTCCTAAAAATAATGAGTGAGTGACTTTCATGTATCAATGTGGTAAGATAGACTCAATAGAGTCGATCTTACCACATTGATGTTTAAAGGAATGAGGGATATGAACTTATTAAAATTGGTTATTGTAGATGATGAACCCATTCTGCTGGAAGGACTTCTTAGAACGTATAACTGGAAAGATATGGGCTTTGAGGTTGTAGGAAGTGCAAAGGATGGAGAAGAAGCTATTCAAGTAATAAAGGATACACATCCGCATGTAGTTCTGACAGATATCAGAATGAAAAAAATTTCAGGACTTATGGTCATGGAAGAGATTGAAAAAGAGGAGATGGATTGCCTGTTTATTGTCCTTAGTGCATATCGAGATTTTGAATATGCAAAACAGGCGTGCGATTTGGGTGCTTTTGCTTATTTATTGAAACCAATCAAAGATGATGAACTGTTGGAAACCATGCGTGGAGCATACGAACTGTGCATAGAACAAATTAAGAATGAAGAGAAGTATGAAAACTGGGAAAATCTTCTGATAAAAGATTCCGATAGTTTTCTTCAGACAGTTCTTCAGAAATATCTGCAAAATCGGCTTTCCGCTGAAAAAGTAGAGAGAGTGTTTGAGACGTTGGATACGGGTTTGGGGAAGAATGACAAATTTATTGCCGTTTATGCAGATATTGATCTGGCTTATAAAATCACGAATTCACTTGAGTATGATGCGACGCGGGGGGCGATGCTGCAGTCGTTAAGAAATCATATTGGAGAGCTTTTTTTTTATTGGACTCTTGAAAGTGAAGATGGTGCATGTGCATTTATTGTAAAGACAAAAGATACGGTGTCTGTAAGTAAAATAAAACAAATTTTTGAAAAGATGAAGGAAAATGAATGTCCGGTGGTTGCTGCGATCGGGAAACCTTATAAAGGAATTATGGGGATAAAGAAGAGTTACGAAGAGGCAAAGAACCTGTTTGAACTGGCACGTATGTCGGGCACCAGTGCATTCAAAATACCGGAGGGAATAGTTGAACAGACAGATAGGACACATTCGGAGGATGGCGAGCTTTTCGTTGTGAATGCAATTAGAAGAAATGATGCGAAGGAACTCAAAGAGGCGTTTATACAGTTTATCTATGGACTCCCAGATGAAGAAGAGCAGCAGCTGCAGTATATCCACAAGGTTATGCTAAAAGTAGAGTTTATGTTGAAGGATTCATATGGTATGACAGAAGAACTAAGAGAGCAGTTTCAGAACTATTACTCGAATCTGCTAAAACTTAGTGCAGCAAAAGCAGTTGATGTGTGTTATAAAATCTTATGTGGTGCAATTGAAAAACGAAAAGAAAAAGGAGATGGAAGTGAAGCAAAATATTTCAGGGAATATATGTCAGAAGCTGTAGCATATATAGAAGAGCATTTAAACGAAGAACAGTTATCCATCGTATCTGTGGCAAATCATGTGTATTTAAATTCAGTCTACTTTGGACGTGTATTTAAAAATACATTTCATATGACATTCAAAAAGTATCTTATGAAACGTAGAATGGAGAGAGCTAAAAATTTGCTGGAAGATGGAAAGATCAGCATAGGTGCAATTTGTGAGCAGGTTGGAATCAGTAATCCGTCGTATTTTTCGCATTTGTTTAAAGAATATACAGGGAAGCTGCCTAGTGAGTATAAAAAGGAATATGATGTATGAGGCGATGGAAGATATCAGGAATCCAAAAGAAATATCTAAGTAATACAGTAGCATTGCTTGTACTGGCATTACTGTTATCAAGTGTTGGAGTCTGGATTTATGTTCGAAATAATATGGCGAATGTGGTAGTGGACAAGTATGAGTTTATGACGGAAAAAATGGGGATTTCGCTTGACAGTTTATACAAAAAAAGTGAAGAAATTACTGCGAAATGTATTATAGATGAAAATGTTCAAAAGAGTCTCCAGACAAGGGAAATGGCGACTGTGGAGAAGAATGCACTTAGCAAATATTTTGCCTATATCGATTTGGATCATGTATTGGAATACTGCTATGTAGATAATAAGGAGAACGTATATACAAAGTCCTATTCAGATCTTTCCTATGAAGATTTTAAAGAGAGTGGATTGGATGAGTTGCTATCGGATCATTATGCAAAAACAGAATGGCTGTTTCGGAAAGACAGCTTGTTTGGTTCTGGAGAAAAAGCATTGTTTATCGGAAGAAATGTACATAGTATGGAGTACTTGCATCCTCCGGGTATGCTTTTTTTTAAAATGGACGAAAAATTTCTACAAAGTATAGTGGAAGAGAAAAAAGAAATAGAAAATATAGCTGTCGGGATCATAGATGATCGTGGAGAGTTCTGTATGCAACATATGCCAGAAAATTTTTCTATAAGTTCACAGGATCGAAAAAAAATCAGTAAATTATCAGAAAATAGTGATGCGGGAATGATTTCGGTCAGAGAGCGCTTACAGGGAGGCATCTTACAGGCATATCGACAAAAAGAAAGTGGATTTATCATTTTTACGTTAGTGCCCAATGAAGTTTTGAGTCAAGGATTTACCCAGATATTCTATGTGCTGCTTGGAATTTATCTGGTTGTTATTTTGATTGCGGTTGGAATCAGTCTGTATGTGTCAAAAATATTTACGAGACCGATTCAGACGATCAGCGAAGAAATGGAACGTTTTGATGGAAAAGATTTCTCCCATACCGTTCATATACAAACGAATACGGAACTTGATAAAATCGGAAATTCTTATAACGAGATGCTTGGAAATATACAGATTCTTCTAGAGGAAATCAAGAAACAGGAGAAAGAACTGAGAACCAGTGAGCTTCATATGCTCATTAACCAAATCAAACCACATTTCTTATACAATACACTGGATACAATCTATATGTTGGCAAGAATCAACGGAGAAGAAACAACAATGAAAATGATTCAGGCTTTATCCAGCTATTTAAGATTATCCTTGAGCAAGGGCAGCGATATAGTAACCATTGCAGATGAACTGGAAAACGTAAGAAGTTATATGGAAATTCAGCAAATTCGGAACCAAAATCTCTTTTCATACGAGATTGACTGTCAGGTAGAGGAAAGGGAAAGATGGATTTTGAAATTGATTCTACAGCCGTTGGTAGAAAATGCGGTTAAGTATGGATTTGCCGATTTGTATACTGGAGGGATCATAAAGATAGAAGTAAAAGAAATATCAGGAAAACTTACGCTGTTCGTATATAATAACGGAACTCCGATGGACCAGTCGATGGCAGATAAAATAAATGCATTGGCAGAGGTTCCTGTTGTGGAATTGAAACATATATTTCCGGATAAGAAACAGGGATATGGAGTTGTAAATATTGTAACAAGACTTCGACTGAAATATGGTGACAGTGTCAGGTTTGTCTATGAAGTACGGCAGGAAGGGACGACTTGTATGATCCAACTGCCGGGGAATGGAAAGGAAAACGATGAATTATAAAAAAATATTCTTTGGAATGACTTGTATCGTGGCTTTGTCTGGGGTTCTCGGATGTTCAAAACAGACAAATAATCAGAATATTGTCAAGAAACATGTGACAGAGATTCCGATGATCCTAACAGTTGATCCCACAACAGGAAAAAAGAACGAGGAGGACATGATACTCGCATTCAATGAGAAGTATGAAGGAATCTATCATATGGATGTACAGTGGGTACTTCAAACAGAAGAAGAATATCGTACAAATCTGAAGAGATTAAATGTGACAGATGAACTACCGGCAATTATCACAGATCTTCGTTTACTTCCATCCTTTTATCAGTTGTTGGTAAAGGAACAACGGATTGAGGATTTATCTCCCTATATTAATTCGGATCCCGAATGGAAGCAAATGATTGAACCGACTGTTCTTGAGGCCTGTACAGAACCGGATGGAAGGATCTATTTATCCCCGCTTAGTACTGCAGTTTTTTCCTGTTCCGGAGTATTCTGGAATGAGCAGCTCTTTGCGCAGGCAGGGATCGAGCATTTTCCAGATACCTGGGAAGAGTTCTGGGACTGTTGTGACGTGTTGCAAAGGAATGGAATTACACCACTTGCACTTCATACAGAAGGAACTGCATGGGCGCCAATGCTTTTGGCCACGGCAGAACTGGCGGATGATCAGGAAGGTGCAGAGTTTATGGAGAAATTGTATCCGGACAGTTACCAGAATCACTGTGGACTTCATCTTGCCAGTACACTTAAGGAATTGTTTTTGTATACGACAGAGGATGCAATGTATGCCGATTTTGACGTATCCTATAGGAATTTTGTGTCCGGGAAAGCTGCGATGGTTCCAAATGGATACTGGATGCTGGATCAGATTCCAGAGGATATGCAACAAAAGGTACGTTTTGCTCCCTTTCCGGGAAACAAATTAATTTCATCTCCAGAGACGTTTGGTTGGGCAATTGTGTCTAGTTATAGTGAAGAGGTAAAAAAAGGTGCCGTTGAGTTTTTGAAATTTCGAACAGCATTTAATCAAAAGCAGAAAAAAGATTTTTTGGAAGGAACAATGGAAGAAAACAGTCCGATGTTGAACGATTATATTGATGCATATACAGGGAATCCTCAGATTGTTCCGAATTATCAGGTGAAATGGAATTCTGGACTTCAAGAGGAAACACTTGGAGAATGTATTCCAAAACTTGTAAAAGATCAGATGACAGAAGAAGACTTTGTCCGCAGAGCAGATGAAAGTGCGAAACGCTTTCAAGAGGAGAGGTAGTTTATTTTTTTGTATTATAAGTTTGATAATTGCTATAGCCTTACCTTGTTTTTTTGATAGGATATATCCAACGAGAGAACTATTAAAATATTTATGGAAAGGTAGAGCGGAAAATATGAAAATGAAAAAAATTCTAGCAATTATGTTAGCTGCAACAACGGCAGTCGGATTACTGGCAGGGTGTGGAAGTTCTTCTGATGGAAAATCAGGAGATAAAAAGGCAGAAGGAAAGGTTTATTATTTGAACTTTAAACCTGAAGCAGATGAATATTGGCAAGAGCTGGCGGAAGCTTATACAGATGAAACAGGAGTACCTGTGACGGTACTTACCGCAGCATCCGGAGAGTATGAAAAGACTCTGAAATCAGAGATGTCCAAGACAGATGCACCGACATTGTTTCAAGTAAACGGACCGGTTGGACTTGCCGGCTGGAAAGATTATTGTTATGATTTGAAAGATTCTGCGATTGCAGGAGAACTTACAGATGACAGCTTTGCGTTGATGGATGGAGATAAGATGGCAGGTATTGCCTATGTTATTGAGAACTATGGTATGATTTATAACAAAGAATTACTGGATAAAGCAGGATATTCCGCAGAGGATATTACAAATTTTGACAGTTTCAAAAAAGTAGTGGAAGACATTACTACACGCAAGGATGAACTTGGATTCTCTGCATTTACATCTGCAGGTATGGATGGATCCTCTGACTGGAGATTTAAAACACATCTGGCAAATCTTCCAATTTACTATGAATATAAAGAAGATGGAATCGATAATACAGATGCAATCAAAGGCACATATCTGGATAATTATCGCCAGATTTGGGATCTTTATATAAACAATGCGACATGTGCACCGACAGAAATCTCTACTAAGACAGCAGATGATGCTACTGCAGACTTTCTGACCGAAGAGGCTGTGTTCTATCAGAACGGTACATGGGAATACAACAATATTGCAGACCTTGGAGATGAAAATCTCGGAATGCTGCCGATTTACATTGGGGTAGAAGGAGAAGAAAAACAGGGGGTCTGCACAGGAACAGAGAACTACTGGTGTGTAAATGCGAAAGCTTCAGAAAAAGATATTCAGGCAACGTTGGATTTCATGAATTGGTGTGTAACTTCAGATGAAGGAGTAGAAGCAATGTGTAAGGAAATGGGCTTTGTGATTCCGTTTCAATCAAATCTTGAATCTGATAACGTACTTGTAAATGAAGCAAACAAGTATTTAGAAGAAGGAAAAACTCCAGTGTCATGGACTTTTTCTACAATGCCTTCTGAAGAATGGAAAAATGGTGTAGGATCAGCACTTACAGCTTATGCAGCAGATCCGACAGATGCGAACTGGGAAAAAGTCGTAACAGCATTTGTTGACGGATGGGCAACAGAAGTAGCAGCGGCAAAATAGAGTAAGATAGAGGTTATGAAGCGGCGGAGGGAGTTTGAATATTCCGCCGCTTTTTTGAAGGAGGGTTATCAAATGGAAAAATCCATGAAACGTTATATGCCTATATTTGTATTCCCGACTTTTTTTGCATTTATACTTGGATTTATTATTCCGTTTATTATGGGAATCGGCTTGTCATTCTGCAAATTTACGACAGTAACAGATGCAAAATTTGTTGGATTATCAAATTATGTGGACGCACTAAAGGATACAGTTTTCAGGCATTCTTTTTGGTATACTGCATTGTTTGCAGTAGTATCACTGATAGTGATTAACGTTGTGGCTTTTGCTCTTGCAATGGCATTAACAAAAGAGATACGTGGAACAAATATATTTCGAACAGTCTTTTTTATGCCTAATCTGATTGGCGGTATTGTGCTGGGGTATATCTGGCAGTTGATTTTTAACGGAATTCTGGCAAAATATAGTACAGCACTGGCGTTGAATGAATGGTACGGATTCTGGGGGATGATTATCCTTGTGAGCTGGCAGCAGATAGGGTATATGATGATTATTTATATCGCAGGACTTCAGTCAATTCCCAGCGATGTGATAGAAGCCTCTCAGATTGACGGAGCAAGTCGTTGGAAGCAATTGTGGAAAGTTACCATTCCGATGATGATGCCATCCATTACAATCTGTATGTTTTTGTCCATTACAAACGGATTCAAACTGTTTGATCAAAACCTGTCATTGACAGCAGGAGAACCTGCAAAGATGTCAGAAATGATGGCATTAAATATCTTCAATACTTTCTATGGAAGAACCGGCTGGGAAGGTGTTGGACAGGCGAAAGCTGTTCTATTTTTTGTATTAGTAGTTGCGATTGGTATGATCCAGCTGCGAATGACACGTTCAAAGGAGGTGCAGCAGTAGATGAATACGAAAAAAGGCATACGAAGGTGGCTGGAAACTGGTGTATTTACAATAATAGGTATTGTATACATTTTACCGATCTTGATCGTCTTGATGAATTCATTTAAGAAAAAAGTGTATATCAACAAAGAACCATTTCAATTACCTGGAGGAAAAACTTTTGCCGGAATTGAAAATTATATCACTGCAATTGACAAATATGAACTTTTAAGTGCTGTAGGTTGGACTGTTTTTATTACAGTGGGTTCGGTACTGGTAATTCTGATATGTACTTCTATGTGTGCTTGGTATATTACAAGAATTACGACGAAATTTACAAAACTTCTGTATCTTCTTTGTGTTTTTTCAATGGTAGTTCCATTTCAGATGGTAATGTTTACACTTTCTTTGGTGGCTGACCGTACAGGACTTCGCACACCGTGGGGAATTATTATCATTTATCTGGGATTTGGAGCAGGGTTGGCAGTTTTTATGTTTTGTGGGTTTGTAAAATCAATTCCGCTGGAAATTGAAGAGGCGGCCATGATTGATGGCTGTACGCCGCTTCGTACATTTTTTGGTGTAGTACTTCCGATTATGAAGCCAACTTATATATCGGTAGGAATCCTGGAAACAATGTGGATCTGGAATGATTTTTTGCTTCCATATCTGGTATTGGATCTGAATAAGTATAAGACAGTATCGATTGCGATTCAGTATATGAAAGGAAGCTATGGACGTGTAGATATGGGGGCTGTTATGGCATCATTGATTCTGGCAGTCATTCCGGTCATTATATTCTATCTGTCATGTCAAAAACATATTATCAAAGGGGTTGCAGCTGGAGCAGTAAAAGGGTAAGTAAAAATCTGATGAAAGGTATAAAAGTGAAAATATGAGTCAAGGGATTGAAAGAGAATTAGAATTCAAGCTGGAGAAAGCAATTTCCGAAGCTTCCAAAGAAGAAATTTATCATGCATTACTGTTATTGTCAAAAGAGAAAATGCAGGGAATGCAAAGAAATAATGGAAATAGAAAATTGTATTATATTTCCGCAGAGTTTCTGATTGGAAAATTGTTATCGAATAATCTGATCAATTTAGGATTGTTTGAAGAAGTAAAAGGGGTTTTGAAGAAACATGGTCATGATCTGTCAGAAATAGAAGAGATGGAATTAGAACCCTCTTTGGGGAATGGAGGACTTGGACGTCTGGCAGCTTGCTTTCTGGATTCCATCGCGACACTCGGTCTGAACGGAGATGGGGTAGGGCTGAATTATCATGATGGATTGTTTCTTCAAAAGTTTCAGGATCACAAACAGCAGGAAGAGAAAAATCCGTGGATTACAGAATTCAGCTGGCTGACGAGAACAGAGGTAAGTTTTGAAGTGCCATTTAAAGATTTTACACTAAAATCTACGATGTATGATATTGATATTCCAGGATACCACAGTGGATGTAATAAGCTACATCTATTTGATCTGGATAGTGTAGATGAAACTATCATCAGGGATGGAATCCAGTTTGATAAAAATGATATCCGTAAAAATCTGACGTTGTTCCTTTACCCGGATGACAGTGATGAAGCAGGACAGCTTTTAAGGATCTACCAGCAGTATTTTATGGTAAGCAATGCAGCGCAGTTGATCATCAAAGAGGCAGAAGAACGAGGAATTGATCTGTACCATTTGCATGAGCATGTATGTATCCAGATTAATGATACACATCCGACCATGGTGATTCCGGAACTGATCCGAATCCTGATAGAACAGAAAAACTTTAATCTGGATACTGCCGTGGATGTAGTAAGTAAGACATGTGCCTATACCAACCATACTATTTTAGCTGAGGCGTTGGAGAAATGGCCGATAGAATATTTAGAGAAAGTAGTGCCACATTTGATGCCGATTATCAGGGATTTGGACCGAAGGGTACGAAGAGATTTTAGTGATAAACGTGTCTACATCATTGACGAGATGGATCGTGTCCATATGGCACATATTGATCTCCATTTTGGATATGCGGTAAATGGTGTTGCAGCGCTCCATACGGAGATCCTAAAAGGATCGGAACTGAAACCATTCTATGAGATTTATCCACAGAAGTTTCATAACAAAACGAATGGAATCACGTTCCGTCGCTGGCTTGTGCATTGTAACCATAATCTTGCAGATTATATAAAAGAACTGATCGGGCCGGCTTACATGGAGAATGCACAGGAACTGGAAAAACTTCTGGCGTATGAGAATGATGATCAGGTTCTTGCGAGATTAAAGGAAATAAAAAGAGAGGCAAAGCAAGAACTGAAGAGATATCTCCAGGTGACGCAGGGCATTGACATCAATGAGGATTCTGTGTTTGATATCCAGATCAAACGTCTCCATGAATATAAGAGACAACAGATGAATGCATTGTATGCAATCTATAAATATAAGGAGATCAAGAAAGGAAATCTTCCGAAACGACCGATAACGATGATCTTTGGTGCCAAAGCAGCACCGGCTTATACAATTGCAAAAGATATCATTCATTTGCTTCTTTGTTTGCAGCAATTGATAGAAAATGACCCGGAAGTAAGCCCATACCTGAAGCTTGTCATGGTAGAAAATTATAATGTGACAAAAGCGGAAAAACTGATTCCGGCCTGCGATATTTCGGAACAGATTTCCTTGGCTTCCAAGGAAGCATCCGGAACCGGAAATATGAAATTCATGTTAAACGGAGCAGTGACACTGGGAACAGAGGATGGGGCAAATGTAGAGATCCATCAGCTGGTAGGTGATGACAATCTCTATATCTTTGGAGAAACATCCGAAAAAGTCATTCAGTTGTATGAAACAGGGGAATATAGTGCTACAGATATTTATGAAAATGATCCGATGGTAGAAGAACTGGTGGACTTTATCATCAGCAAAGAACTGATCCGGATAGGAGATCCGGTCAACCTGGCACGTTTGTATAAGGAAATCGTAGGGAAAGACTGGTTCATGGCATTGCTGGATGTAAAAGATTATATTCAAACAAAAGAAAAAATGTTAGAAGACTATGAAGATGAAAAAGCATGGGCGAAGAAAATGCTTGTGAATATTGCAAAAGCCGGATTCTTTTCTTCAGACAGGACCATTGCAGAATATAACAGAGATATCTGGCATTTATAAACAAGGGGAGAATTCGCTATGAGACAAACAGGAATTTTGATGCCGGTATCAGCATTACCGTCTAGAACTGGTGTGGGTGAGCTAGGAAAATCGGCATATAAATGGATTGAGATTATGAAAAAAACGGGAATAAAAATATGGCAGATTCTTCCCTTAAATCCAGTAGGATATGGAAACTCTCCGTATCAGCCATATTCCTCTTGTGCAGGAGATGAGATTTATATTAGTCTGGAACTTCTTAGGGACGAAGGGCTTTTAGAAGAAATGATACCGGCTTACAGAGAGGACGCAACCCAAGTGGATTATGAGTTGGTACGAGCATTTAAAGAGCCGTATTTGAGAAAGGCATATCAGATATTCAGAAAAAAAACAATGCAGAAAGAAGAAAGGTATCAGGAATTTATAGCACAGAAATGGGTATATGAATATGGTGTGTTTCGAGCACTGAAGACTATGAATGATGGCATATGCTGGAATGAATGGAAACAGGAAGATAAAGAATGGCCTGAGGTGAGGTCAGAACTTTCAGAAGAAACGGAAGAAGAAGCAAGATATCAGATGTTTTTGCAGTATATTTTTTATTGTCAGTGGATGAATGTAAAAAAACAGGCAAATCAGTATGGAATCCAGATTATGGGAGATGTTCCGTTTTATGTGGGGGTAGATTCTGTTGATGTATGGGGAGGTAAGGATAATTTTCTTCTCGATACAGATGGACGTCCGATTTTTATAGCCGGGGTACCACCCGATTATTTCAGTGCAACAGGGCAGCGTTGGGGAAATCCGATTTATGATTGGGACTATATGAAAGAAACAAATTATCGATTTTGGGTAGAGCGGATAGGATATAGCAGTAAATTGTTTGATCTGATTCGGATCGATCATTTTCGGGCGTTTGATACATATTGGAAAATCCCTGCAAGCTGCCCAACAGCGATAGATGGGGAATGGATAGAAGCACCGGGATATGAAGTGATCGACACACTAAAGGAGAGAATACCGGGAGTAAACCTAGTAGCGGAAGATTTGGGAGATTTGCGCCCGGAGGTTCTTACCCTAAAAAATCACTATCACCTGAAAGGAATGAAGATCTTGGTATTTTCAATCGAGACAAAAGGTAAATATGCATACGATTGTTCTGACGATACGGAAAATACGATCCATTATACAGGAACACATGATAATGATACACTGATGGAATGGTATGGGAATTTGACAACAGCAGCAAAGCGCAAAGTCCGCCGTTTTTTGAAAAGAAAAGGATTTGGTCAGGGAAGTGTTAAGGACAGACTGCTTTCTTATGTTCTAAAAAGCAATGCTGCATATGCAATCTTGCCTGCACAGGATATTCTTGGACTGGGCAAAGAGGGACATATGAATACACCGGGAACAGTAGGAAGTCCGAACTGGGAGTGGCATATGCCGGAGTTTGAAAAGATTGAAAGGGAATTGACAAGGTATCAGAATCTCATCACCTTCCGGTAGAAAATAAACTCATTATTTTTATTTTCATTGCCGGTTAGATGACAGGAGAAATATATTGAAAAAGACATTTACTGAAAATGGTAGATGTCTTTCTTTGTTATATGCTCTTAGTATAGCTAAAAGTCAAGTGACAAGTGGATTAGGTGATGTATTTCGAGTAGAGGACCTGACAATTAGTGAAGGTAAAGAGGCGAAAGACTGTATTTGAAATGCAGGATTTTTTATTTTTTTTAGCAAAAGTGTAGCAGCCAAATGTCCCATTTCATTTACATCGATATCAACAACCGTTAAAGGTGGATCAATAAATTGTGAAAGTGGATAATCATCAAAAGTTATAACACCGATATCATTAGGAATTTTCATACCATGTTTCCTGATCGCATCAGTAGCGCCTAATGCAATTTGATTATTTTCACAAATGACAGCATCCGGAAGACAGTTTCCTCGTAAGAGTTCTTTCATCATGGCAAAACCACTATTACGACTATATGTTCCATATTTCATGAAAGAATTAGAGACAGAAAATCCATTTTTATGCATAGTAGATACAAATCCCTTTAGTCGATGTCTGGAAATTTCATCAGTTTCTGGGCCACCAATGAAAGCAATTTTTGTGTAACCACAACTATTTAAATATTTCGTGGCCATTTCTCCAGAAACATAATTGTTGATATCAATCCAACATGTAGTAGTAGGGAAGAAAGGACGACCAATAATTATATGAGGAAATTCTGTATTGACTAGTAAAGAAGCGAGTGGTCGCGAAGTTGCAGATCCATGGATTAAAATACCGTCGGCAGCTTTTCTGCCGATAATGTACTCAGCTTCTTTGAAAGCAAGTTCTTTCGTGGGAGAACCTATAAAACTAAAATTATATTTTTTTTCTCGGATTTTTTTTTGTGCACCACAAAGAATTTCGAACATATGAGGATTAGAAAATGCGGTATGCGCTTCTGTGACTGCTATAAAAACAATGTTTTCCGAGCGCTTTTTTGCAAAATTACTTGCTTGTGCATTGGGATGGTAACTTAGTTGCTCCATAACATGGAGAACATGTTGTCTTGTTGCCTCTGATATAGATGGTTTTTCATTAATGACTTTTGATACAGTTGCAGTGGATACCCCGGCCATTCGTGCAACATCTTTAATCGTGACTGACATAGGATGCACCTTCCCTTTTTCGCTTTTTGTTTATAGTATACTGGTTACTTAAAATTTTCAAGTAAATTCACCAAAAATATTATG
>JAHHTO010000050.1 GCA_020024595.1 Schaedlerella sp. | reverse complement strand
GTGGAAGAGGGGGTTGAAGTTAGGGCGGCATCAAATGGTAAAGAGGCTTGGGACTTGTGTAGAAAATGGAGGCCACAGATCGTTATGACAGATATTAAAATGCCCAAAATGAATGGCCTTGAACTGCTTCATCAGATAAAAGAGAATTATCCAGGAATATATGTTGTAATGCTTACCTCCTACAATGAGTTTGAATATGCAAGAGAGGCTATTAAATATAGAGCCAGTGAGTATGTTCTTAAGAATGAAATAACAACTGAAATCCTTTGTAAGATTCTGAAGAATTACAAAGAGAGTTTAGAAAAAAGTAAGAAGACACGCAAGTATGAATACGTGAAAGAAATGATCAAAGAATATGATAAAAATGGAAAATTTCCAATTTTACTGGAACCAGATCAACATATTTTTGTTATAGCATATAGAGAAACAGAGAGAGCTGTAGAAGGGGTTGAAGTTTACTTGAACATGTTTGTCTGTGATATACAGTACTATTATTATGAAAAAGATATCACAATGTGGATATGTTATTATAAAATGGCACATTCCGTTGGTTCTATGTTTGGAGAAGCCATGGATTTCTGTAATAATGTTTCTACATTAAAAGGGATCAATGTGGGGTTTTCAGGATTTATAGACGATATTCCTGTTGCATGTAAAAGAGCAAGAAAAGCACTTGATATAGGATTTTATGAAACACATCAACACATATTCTGCTATAGCGAAAATATGGATTGTTTAAATGAGATAAAAGCACTTCGTAAAGAAATTGTTTCATTGATACATAAAGATAGACTTGGAGAAGCACGGGAAGCATTGGAGGGGATGCTGAAAAAGATTGAAAAAGAAAAAGTACCTGGTATAGATACTATTTTCTCATGTCTTTATGATATTGTGGATGCTTATAAAATAACTAAAATGGAATATGCGGGGTATGAGCTGTGCGATTTATGTGATGATACGAAAACTGCAATCTGTAATTGTCGCAGTATGACAGAACTTCGTAGTTGTATTAAAAATTTTTTTAATGAACTTGAAGGGACAATCATACTTCGAGAAAATAACTATTCAAATTATGTTAGATCAGCGATTTTGTATGTGTCTAATCATTACGGAGCGATTGAATCAATTGCTGATGTTGCAGAATATGTTAATTTAAATCAAGATTATTTTAGTAGGATCTTTAAGTTAGAAACAGGAGAAACTTTTAATTCATATCTGACCAATTACAGAATAGAAAAGGCAGTGGAACTTCTTGAAAAGACTGATCTTAAAATCTACGAAGTAGGAGAAAAAGTAGGGTATCCTAATCTATCATATTTTTCAAGAGTATTTAAGAAAGTGAAAGGTGTGAATCCATTTTTTTTCAAAAACTGACACAGAGACGGAAAAAGTAAACAAATTAAAAATGTGCTTATAAAAAAATAAAAATAATGTCGGGAAAATGCAAAATATCAACGGTTATGTATATTGTGATTTTCTGGCATTATTTTAAAATATAGGAAAGGTTGAGAAAAGATGAAAAAAAGAAATTTGATTATAACATTTTTAACTGGAATAATGGTTTTAATAGCAGGTGGGTGCAGTAGTACACAGACTGTTAGCGATATTGGAAGGGAGTCGCAGAGCAGTTCTTCGAAAGAATTAAAAAAGTTAAGAGTTGCAGTACAGAATTATTTCCTCAGTTCATCTGTAGGGTATATGGTTGAGAATAATATTGATGAAAAGTTTGGACTTGATATAACACTGGTTGAATATTCGACAGGCGCAGAACAGATTAAAGATATTGAAAATGATCAGTATGATATAGTAACAATAGGAGCAGCATATCTGGAACCGCTGTCACAGAATCAAGCCGTACTAATCGGAGAGTTTATTGAACTTAAGGGCGGTAACGGGATATACGTAAGAAAAGATAATCCAGCATTGAAGATAAAAGGATTTAATCCTACATATCCTCAGGTATATGGAAATCTTGATACACTGAATAATTGTTCCATACTTTTGAAAAAGGATACTACGCAGCAGTATCTTGGGATGAAGTGGTTAGAGTCTGTAGGGGTGAAAAGTGATAAAGTAAATTTCGTTTATGAAAATGGAGATTTTGAACAGTTATATGATAGATTTCTGAATGATGAAGGTGATGTAGTAGTTTTGAGCGCACCTAGTTCATATAAAGCTGAGAGACAGGGGTTTGAAAAAGTTGCAGATATTGAAAGCCTACATATGAAGATATATGAGGTATTACTTGCAACTAGGACGGCATATGAAGATAAGAAGGAAGAGCTTGTTTCTTTTATAGAGTGTCTGCTTTATACACATGAGATCCTTGAAGAAGATATGAATAAAAAAATAGATGCAGGAGTAAGCTGGTATGAAGCTCACGGCCAGAAAATAGATGCTAAGATTATCCGGTTTGAATGTGAGGATAAAATATTTATAACAAAAGATAATTATGATCTGGAACAGTTCGGTGAATCTGAAAACAAATATGCAGAATATATGGCGACCTTAGGAAATATCTCTCCACTTGTTCTGGATAATATAGAAAATAACATAGATTCAAAGTTGTTTGAAACAGCAATGGAAAGGGCAAAAACAAGATAAATATTAGTGATACTCTTTCCGTTAGCTATGATCTTATCAGAATTTGGACAGGGGCGTCCTGTTTGAAGATAATTTTCAAAAATCTAAAAAGGAGAGAAGTATTATGAAAAAAAGAATTTTAGCAGTTTTACTGGCAGCAGCACTTGCTGTGACATCACTTGTTGGATGTGCTGGAAAATCAGGCGAAACAGAAAAAACAGAGGGTGAAGGTAAAGATCTTCCAGTATTAAGAGTGGCAGTAATGCCTTTCTACATCTCATCCCCGATTGGCTACATTATGGATAATAAACTTGATGAGAAAAATGGATTTAAGATTGAACCTGTAATGTTCCCGACAGGAGCACCAATGAATGAAGCAATCGCAGCAGATTCATATGACGTAGCTACAATTGGAGGAGCATTTGTATTTGGTGTTGCAAACTTTGATGCGCATGTAATTGCCAGTCATATTAATGGAACAGGTGGGAACGAAATCTGGGCATATAAAAATTCGGCACTTGCAACAGAAAAAGGTGTAAATCCGGAGTTCCCAGAAGTGCTTGGTTCACCAGAAACAGTAAAAGGATCCAAGATTGTTCAGACAACAGGCACAACAGGACAGCTTGCAATTACAAAATGGTTAGAAGCAATTGGTTTACCAGAAGAAGAAGTTGAGATGGTGCATATGGAATTTGCACAGTGCTATCAGGCATTCAAAGGTGGACAGGCTGATGTTGCAGCGCTGACATCTCCATACTGTTTTCAAACGGATGACACAATGGTCAAAGTTGCAGATTTAGAGCAGTTAGGCTTAAACCTCTATGAAGAAATTACATTAACTGACAAAGCATATAACAATCCAGAAATAAAGGAAATCATTCCAGCATTTCTTAAAACACTCTATGAAGTAGGTGATGAGCTTGAAGCTGATCCTGCAAAGAAATTCGAAGCAGTAAAAAAATGGTATGTTGACAATGGTGGGTCTGCATCAGATGAGGATATTAAGGCAGAATGTAATCTTAAGCCATTTCTTACGACAGAAGATGCCAAAAGTTTAAAGCTTGGAGAATTTGAAACATTATATGCAGAATTCATGGTTTCGCAGGACAAACTTGAAAGTGATAGAGTAGAAGTTGTAAAACAGAATACCACTTCAGAATTCCTTGACGCAGCATTTAAATAAAATTTAAAACTATTGCAAAATAAAGTAGTGTCTATTTTGCAATAGTTTTTTGGAAAGGAAGAAATTAAGATATGAAAAAAAGCAAAAAATATATGGTGATTTCCATTATTTCAATGATATGCTTTTTGGTTTTATGGGAATTGGCTACTGATGTTTTTCACGTATTTCCGGAATATTCAATGCCAAGCCCAATAAAGACATTGCAGGCATTTGTAATGAAATTAACAAATACAACACCTGATGGTTCGATTCTTTTGGTTCATGTGGTAGCCAGTCTTAAAGTTGCACTTGCAGGATATCTTTTGGGTGCATTAGCGGGAATCCCACTCGGAATTTTAATGGCATGGTATAAACCTGTTGATCTCTTTATTAAACCAATTTTCGATTTGATCAGACCCATTCCACCAATTGGTTGGGTTCCGATCATGATTCTTTTATTTGGAATTGATTTAAAATCAAAAGCAATGGTTATTTTTGTTTCGGCCGTTATTCCGTGTATAATAAATGCCTATACAGGAATTAAGCAAACAAGTGAAGTACATATCAATGTAGGTAAAACATTTGGACTTACAAAATTCCAGATTCTCGGAAAGATTGCTATTCCAACAGCGCTTCCGATGATTTTTACAGGGTTAAGAGTTTCTCTTGGGGTCGCTTGGATGACACTTGTAGCTGCGGAACTTGTAGCAGCTACAAAAGGACTTGGATATATGCTCCAGATTGCAAGAACAATTGGACGCCCTGACATTATTGTTATGGGAATGCTTGTTATCGCAGGAGTAGGTGCAATATTAACTGGAACGCTTGAGTTCCTTGAAAAGAAATTTGTAAGGAGGTAAAGCATGAAAATAAAACAAAAAGGACTTGCTTTTGGTGTAGGTGCTTTAGCGATATTTAGCGTGTTTGCAATATGGTTTTATGCGGCCACTTACACAAAAGTATCACTGTTCTTTCCTACACCACAGAAAGTTTTTTCAAGGTTTATAGAAACATTGACTGTACCGATTGGAAAATACACGCTTCAAGTTCACGTGTTATATAGTTTGAAACGTGTTTTTGTAGGATTTGGATTATCATCCATTACAGGCATTATACTTGGAGTAGCAATGGGATATTCAAAAACGATTAATGCCATTGTAAGACCGATTTTTAACATTATCCGTCCTATTCCAGGACTTGCTTGGATTCCACTTGCAATTCTTTGGTTTGGAATTGGTGAGACAACAAAATATTTTATTATCTTCATGGGAGGTTTTGCCAATATCGTACTTAACTCTTATGATGGTACTAATAAAGTTGATCAGACACTTGTAGGTGCTGCTGAACTCCTTGGAGCAAATAAATTTCAGATTTTTGTAAATATTATTCTTCCAAGCGCCACACCATATATTTTTGCAGGACTTCAGGTTTCATTATCAACATCATGGATGGCTGTTCTTGCAGCTGAGATGATCAGTTCTTATGAAGGGGCTGGATGGATTATAAATATGGGAATGAATGTAGGAGATACAGTTCTTATTCTTGTAGGTATGATTTCAATTGCCATCATCGGATTTGCACTTGCAAACATTATGAGAGTTTTGGAAAGGAGATTATGTTCATGGACGGAAAGAGGGAAGTAACAGTTAGATGTAAAAATCTCTGTAAAACTTTTTATGCTAAAAATAGAAAACAGGATGAGGAAAATGAAGTAATTCGTAACTTGAATTTGGAAGTTAGAGAAAATGAGTTTCTTGTTCTCTTTGGACCTGGACAGTGTGGAAAAACAACCATTCTTAATATTCTTGCAGGACTTGAAAAAGCAAGCAGCGGTGAACTTGAAGTAAACGGAAAGCAAGTAGATGGACCTAGTAGCGATCGTGGAATGGTTTATCAAAAAACAGCATTATTTCCTTGGATGAACGTAATAAAGAATGTTTCGTTTGGTCCTAGAATGCAGGGAGTTAAAAAGGAAGAATGGCAGAAATGGGCACAGCATTATATTGATCTTGTGGGGCTTACAGGATTTGAATCAAGCTATCCTGTTAAGTTATCAGGTGGCATGCAACAGCGTGTTGGAATTGCTAGAGCTTATTGCAATAACCCAGATGTGATTTTTATGGATGAGCCATTTGGCCATTTGGATGCACAGACAAGATATCTGATGGAAGAAGAAGTAGAAAGAATTTGTTCGGCAGAAAAACGAACAGTAGTATTTGTAACTAATAATGTGGAAGAAGCAATTTATCTTGCTGACAGAATTGTGGTTCTCAATGATATGCCTACTTCTGTAAAGAAAGAATATATTATTGATCTTCCCAGGCCAAGAGATTACACAAGTGCGGATTTTCTTGCATTGCGAGAAGAAATTACACGGTGTGTAGAGGTCAATGAGGAGGGATAAAATGGCAGCTGATAAGAAGAAAAAAGTAGAAGTAAAGGAATTAACAAAAGCTTTTGGAGACCTTCTTGTACTAGATAATATCTCTTTTGATGTATACGAGGGAGAGTTTCTGTGTATTGTAGGTCCTACAGGATGTGGAAAAACAACATTTCTTAATTCACTTACAAAAGTCTATGATATCAATAAAGGAAGTATTAAAGTAGATGGTGAAGATATTAATCCAAGAAAACATAACCTTGCATATATTTTTCAAGAATATTCTACAATGGAATGGTTGAATATTCAAGAAAACGTGGAATTTGGATTGAAAGCTAAAAATTTTCCACCAGATAAACTGAAAGAACGTGCAGATTATGTTATCAATATGGTTGGTCTTGATAAATACAGAAATTACTATCCAAGTCAGATTTCAGCGAGCATGCTTCAGCGAGTTGTTATAGCAAGGGCATTTGCTATTGAGCCGGATCTTCTTTTAATGGATGAACCATATGGACAGCTTGATCTGACATTGAAATATAAGCTCGAGGATGAATTATTAAAGATGTGGGAGGAAATCAAGACAACTGTATTATTTATTACACATAATATTGAGGAAGCAATTTATCTCTCTGATAGAGTTATTGTTTTAACAAATAAACCTACACATATAAAAACAGAGATTATCAATGATCTTCCACGTCCAAGAAAGGTATCAGATCCAGAATTTGTGGCTCTTAGAAATAAGGTGACTGATCTGATAAAATGGTGGTAATATGGAAAAATATAATTTGGTTATTGTAACACCGGATCAGATGCGTGCTGATTATCTGGGATGTTATGGGCATAAAACAATTGGAACAACACATATAGACAGATTAGCTGAAAATGGTGTGCGTTTTGATAATATGTATTGTGCAGCACCACTTTGCGGACCTAGTAGATGTAGTTTTGCAACAAGTACTTATTTTTCAGACCATAATCATAGAAATTATTGGTCTACAATATCTCCATCAGTCCCCAATATTGTAACTTCATTAAAGAAGGTGGGATATACCACAGGTATGTTTGGAAAAAACCATTTATTCACATATTCAAGACTTACAGAGATTTGGGATAATCTGGATGAAATTTGTCTTGGTAATTATGATGGTCATCCACTATATAAGCATTCATATTCATCGTTCACGTTGGATGATGATCATCCGTTTAATATTACATACAGACTCACAACAGAGGCAATAAATTTTGTAGAGAATAATAAAGATAATCCGTTTTTCCTATGGATAAACTATCAAGATCCACATCCGGCATTCTGTTGTCCAAAGCCTTATGATACGATGTTTAATCCGGATGAAATTGAACTTTCAGAAGCTTACAAAGGTTATGATAAGGATAGTCAGCCAGTTAAAAATGAAGTCTTTCGAATACATTCAGAAATGGATAAATGTACAGAGGATGAGATGAAGCAGGCGATTGCGCATTATATGGGACAGATCAGATATGTAGATGATAATGTTGGAAGACTTGTTGAAGCTTTGAAAGAGAAAGGACAGGATCGTAAAACAGTATTCCTTTTCTTCTCAGATCACGGAGAACTTCTTGGTGATTATGGTATGACACATAAAAATCCCACATTTTATGAATGTTTGTCACATATTCCTGCTATATTGGTTCATCCAGATGGAAGATGGAAAAATGAAGTATTCGGTGGTCTGACAGAAGAAGTTGATATGGTTCCAACGCTACTTGATATTTTAGGTGTAGATATACCACCTACAATGGTTGGAAAATCATGGGTAAAGGAGCTTGATACACAGGATTATGCGGGAAAAGAAACAATTCTTTGTGAAGCGGGTGGTGGTTGCCCTACATGTAAAGAGCCGATCGAAGGATTTAAGATTACAGCGCCACATGCACCAACATCATTTGGACCGGGTGCGATGATTAGAAAAGGAGATATGAAACTTTCTGTCTATTTTGATGATAGATGTGAATTGTATGATCTTTCATCAGATCCATACGAACTGCATAATCTTTATGAAAATGAGAATTATAAGGATATCAGAGATCATCTTACGTTATTGTTATTAAAACGAGTGATGAGTGTGAAAGTGCGAGATATACATCAACTTGATTGGAATTACCCAGATTATCCATATGATGTTAGATTTGAACCATTAGAATCTTTCGGAGAGGTTCTTGAAGATATACGTGCCAGTGGTGATTATTCGTAATATTTGATAGCGTTTTGGAAGAGTGAATGTCAAAGAGTTCATTGCATCTTTTTCAACATGGTTATCGAAAATCTTGATTTTATTTTTGCTCTTTTTTAGATGAAAATAAATCTTTATGGGGGCTAAGCGATTGCTGCCTTGCCGTGATTGATGAAAAACACTAATAGATGGTAACAGGGGCGATAGAATCAGGAATACAGACACAGCCAGAAAGAACTGGTGATACTCGGTAAATTTACATATATGGAGGAAACGACCAGAGCTAGGTGGAGTGATGAGTCCATTGTGTATATTTGAAACGGACAATTGTTGAAATCTGTAGAATACTTGCCTCATCTATAACGATATGTGGGTAGAATTTCTGAGGAATTATTCTCATGTAGCATGCGGTTGGGACATATTTTACATCCATTTGCCATTTGATACCGAGCTTGGCGGGCGTATCATAATGCTTCGACTTTCTTTTCTTTTTGGTGGAAGGAGCCGAACAGGAATAACTAAGGCTCGATATACACGACACAAATAGTCAGGACATTTATTACAAAACCAGAAAAGTGGACCATTACAGTAGGAATTTCATCTTTGATGGGAGAATATACGATTATTTGGGGAGAAGTAATGGCAGCTGCGGCAATTTCGATTATTCCAATTGCGTTGGTATTTATTTTTCTAGAAAAATATATGGTAGCAGGTGTGACAGCAGGAGCTGTAAAAGGATAAACAAATATTGTAAGAAAAGGAGAGGAGTGATCATAATTGTTTATAGTTGACACTTCTTTCTTTTCTGTCCTTGAGAATTAAAAGAAACCGTAGTAAATTGAGTGTACATACAAAACCGAAACGTTTCGGTTTTAAAAGATGCGAAATGTAAAATTTTTAAATTAAAGGAGGATAATAAAAATGTCATTGGTAACGTCAGAAAAAATGTTGTTGGATGCTCAAAAGGGTGGATATGCTGTAGGAGCATTTAATGTAGAAAACATGGAAATGGTGAAGGCAGTAATTTCGGCAGCGGAAGAGCTTCATGCCCCAGTGATGCTTCAGACAACACCATCTACAGTTAAGTATGGGACTTTAGAGACATATTTTGCAATGGTAGCAGCAGAAGCAAAAAAGGTAAGTGTTCCAGTTTGTCTGCATCTGGATCATGGCAGTAGTTTTGAAGTAGCAGTACAGGCTGTTAAAGCAGGATATACCTCCGTAATGATTGATGGATCTGGCGAGAATTTCGATGAGAATATTGCGGTTAGTAAGCGAGTTGTGGATGTTGCAAAAGCATGTGGGATTCCGGTAGAAGCTGAGCTTGGAAAGGTCGGTGGTAAAGAAGATGATTTGGAAACGGAGGCAGATACCAATACAGATCCACAACAGGCGAAAGAATTTGTTGAAAGAACAGGGGTGTCTTCTCTAGCTATAGCAATCGGCACTGCACATGGTTTTTATGCCGGCACACCAGTATTGGATAAGAAAAGAGTGTCTGAAATAAAAAAGGTGGTTTCTGTACCGCTTGTTTTACATGGTGCATCTGGATTGAGTGATGAAGATGTGAAAGAATGTGTGCAGCGTGGTATTTGTAAAGTGAATTTTGCAACAGAATTACGGAAAGCTTATACGGATGCAGGAAAAAAACTTGCTGAAGAACAGCCAGAGTCGTTTGATCCGAAAAAATTTGGCATAGTTAGTATGAAAGCAGTAAAAGAATTAGTAAAAGGTCGTATGAGGGTTTGCGGTTGTGACGGAAAAGCAGAGTAAAGGTGTAGAATATGCCAAGAGAAGAGACAGGTGAGAGAATATGGCAGCAACGATGAAGGATATTGCAAAGGCTACTGGGCTTGGGCTTGCAACAGTTTCTTCTTACTTTAACGGAGGAAATGTACGCGAAAAGAACAGGATCAAAATAGAGAATGCAATCAAAGAACTTCATTTTGAAGTTAACGAAGTGGCGAGAGGGTTGAAGACAAACAGAACAAAGATGATTGGGATCATCATTCCAGAGTTGAATAATATTTTTTGCGCAGAGATTATCACAGAAGTAGAAGATCTTTTGAGAAACAGAGGGTATGCGACGATGATATGTGATTGTCGTACTGATGAGAAACGGGAAGAAGAAGCAGTGGAGTTTTTATATCATCGAAGGGTGGATGGTCTTATCATTATGCCAACGGGTAGGGACGGAGCATATTTGCAGAAATTTACTAAAATAGGAAAACCTGTCGTACTGGTAGACCGGAAAATGAAAAATGTGAATTGTGATTGTGTTTTGGTAGACAATAAAGGAGCGGCAAAAGATGCAGTTCAACGTCTGATAATGGCAGGGCATAAGAAAATCGGTATGATTGTCGGACCCGAGGGTGTATACACAGCAGAGGAACGTTTTAGAGGATATGTGCATGCGCTGACGGAGGCTAAACTTCCGATAGAGAATTCATTGGTTGTCAGAGGAGATTATACGATTTCCGGTGGAATAACAGCAACCCAGAAGTTGGTAGAGGAGAATCCAGATATGACAGCAGTGTTTGTATCGAATTACGAGATGACAATGGGAGCGATTATTGAGTTAAATGAACTGGGAATTCAGGTTCCAGAAGAGCTTTCTTTGATTGGATTTGATAATGAAGAATTTGCAAAAGCGAGTATTCCGAGACTTAGTATTGTGACACAGCCTACAAAAGAAATCGGCTGCCAGGTTGCGGAGATAATATTAAAAAGATTAGAAGAAGGAATAGAGGGGACGGAGAAAGAACTGAGGAAGCTCGAAACGTGTTTCTTAGAAGGAAAATCAATACGGGAGGTTGAAAAATGACTCCATATTTATTAGGAATCGATATTGGAACAAGTGCATGTAAGATTGCCATATTTGACAAAACGGGAAATGTAATTTCTACAGAACATAGTGATTATAAAGTGTACTATCCTCATCCAGGGTGGGCAGAGCAAAATCCAGAAGAATGGTGGACTGCGGTTTGCTTTGTCGTGAAAAAAGCATTAAAAAAAGGAAATGTGAATCCGAAAGAGATTGCAGGAATTGGAATTGATGGACAGAGTTGGTCAGCAATTGCAGTAGATAAAGAAGGGAATGTATTGACGAATACTCCGATTTGGATGGATACTCGGGCACAGAGTATTTGTGAAGAATTGAATGAGAGAATCGGAGAAGATGAAATTTTTGCATTAGCCGGGAATTCTCTTCAGCCTTCGTATACAACTGCTAAAATTCTCTGGTATCAGCGGAATCTTCCGGAAGTATATGCAAAAACGGAAAAAATTTTGCAATCAAACAGCTACATAGCATATAAACTGACCGGGGTGATGACCCAAGATATTTCCCAGGGATACGGACTCCACTGTTTTAATATGCGTACCGGACAGTGGGATGAAGCGATGAGTGAAAAGATAGGGATTCCAATGTGTTTACTGCCAGATATTTATCCTAGCCATGCAGTTGTTGGAACTGTCACAGAACGGGCGGCAGAAGAATGTGGACTTGCTGTGGGAACTCCAGTTGTAGCAGGTGGCTTGGATGCAGCCTGTGGAACATTGGGCACGGGTGTGCTTCATCCAGGGGAAACACAGGAACAAGGCGGTCAGGCAGGAGGTATGAGTATCTGTACGGATAGATATCAGGCGGATTCGAGATTGATATTGGGATACCATGTTGTTCCAGGGAAATGGCTTTTACAGGGAGGAACTACCGGAGGCGGTGGTGTAATGCGCTGGTTAGAACGGGAATTTGGTGATTATGAGAAAGAAAAAGGAAAACGACAGGGAAAAAGCTCTTTGGAGTTGTTTAATCAAGAGGCAGAGGCAATCGCACCAGGGAGTGATGGAGTAGTATTTCTTCCTTATATGGCTGGAGAGCGCTCTCCTATCTGGGATCCAGATGCGAAAGGTGTGTTTTATGGTCTAGATTTCAGTAAGACAAAAGGACACTTTATCCGAGCGGCAATGGAAGGTGTGGCATATTCTCTGCAGCATAATCTTAAGATTGCGGAGCAGGCAGGTGCAGAAGTAAATGTTTTACGGTCTATGGGAGGTTCGGCAAATTCACTGCTTTGGACACAGATTAAGTCAGACATCACAGGAAAACAGATAGTCGTTCCATCTTCAGATACAGCAACGACATTGGGGGCAGCCATTCTGGCTGGCATCGGTGTGGGAATGTATGAAAGCTTTGAAGAGGCTGTGGAAATGACTATAAAAGTGAAGAGATCTCATACGCCGAACGTAGAAAATGAAGAAATATATCAGAAAAATTACCAGACTTATTTAGAGTTGTATAGGAGATTAAAAGAAATAATGAGAAAGTGAGGGTGTTATAATGAAAGCAGCAGTTGTGTGTGCAAATGAAGATGTTCGGTACTTGGATTATAAGGAACCAACACCGGGATTTGGAGAAATCAAAGTCAAAGTAAAGGTTTCAGGTATCTGTGGTTCTGATATACCAAGAGTGCTTCACAATGGGGTACATTTCTATCCTATTGTATTAGGGCATGAATTTTCTGGTGATGTGGTAGAAGTGGGAGAAGGAGTAACAAAGGTAAAAGTTGGGGATCGAGTATCAGGTGCGCCGCTTCTTCCTTGTATGAAATGTGATGACTGTCAGAATGGAAATTTTTCCTTGTGTAAGCATTACAGCTTTATTGGCTCTAGACAGCAGGGGAGTAATGCGGAATATGTAGTGCTTCCGGAACAGAATGCAGTTGTATTTGATACAAGCATTTCCTATGAGCAAGGTGCAATGTTTGAACCATCTACAGTAGCACTTCATGGACTGCTTCAGAATGACTATCAGGGAGGACAATACGTGGCAATTTTAGGTGGCGGAACCATCGGAATGTTTACCATGCAATGGGCGAAGATATTTGGCTCAAAAAAGGTTGTAGTATTTGATATCAGTGAAGAACGTCTGGAGCTGGCGAAACGTCTTGGTGCAGATGAAGTAATTAATACAGCAAAAGAGAATTACATGGAAGAGACAATGGCATTGACTGGAGGAAAAGGATATGGGTATGTATACGAGACTGCTGGTCAGGCACTAACGATGTATATGGCATTTGAACTGGCAGCAAATAAAGCACATGTTTGTTTTATCGGAACACCCCATGTAGATCTGACATTCACTCCGGAAATGTGGGAAAATATGAACCGAAAGGAATTTAAACTGACAGGTTCCTGGATGTCTTATAGTTCGCCATTTCCGGGAAAAGAATGGGAATTGACAGCGCATTATTTTGCAACAGGACAATTGAAGTTTGATCCGGGATTTATTTATAAAAAAATGCCAATGAGTAAAGTACAGGAAGCTTTTCAGATGTTTAAAACACCAGGGCTTGTAAAAGGGAAAGTGTTACTTATGAATGAATAAGCGAAGATGAATATGTACAGGAGGTGGAAATAATGATACTGACAGTAACATTAAATGCGGCCATTGATAAGCGGTATGTGGTGGACGGCTTTAAAGTTGGTGAAGTTAATCGTGTAAAAAAGTGTGCATATGTACCTGGAGGGAAGGGGTTAAATGTTTCTAAACCATTGGCGATTTCGGGAGTAGATGTGGTTGCAACTGGATTTGTTGGGGGGCATGCCGGAAACTATATAGAAGATACACTGAAACCTTTTCATATTCAAAGTGATTTTTATTATGTAGAGGCAGAAAGCCGTTCTTGTATCAATATCTGGGATGAAGTCAATCATATTCAAACCGAATTTTTAGAACCGGGATTTACTTTGACAGAGGAAGATTTTGAAGGGTTTGTGTTAAAGTTCAGAAGAATTGTGAAGAAGGCAGATGTAGTAGCCATGTCGGGAAGTGTTCCAAAGGGATTGGATGGAACAGCGTATCAAAGATTGATAAAAATAGCGAAAGAAGATGGGAAAAAGGTGATTCTGGATACCAGCGGAGAGTTGCTTGCGATGGGAATCGAGGCAAAGCCGACCATGATTAAGCCAAATATTGATGAAATTCGGATGTTGACGGGAAAAAGTTGTGACAATCTTGAGGAAATGGTTGAAGCGGCGAAAGACATTCAGAAAAACGGAGTGGAAATCGTAGCAGTTTCTTTAGGGGGAGATGGCTCTTTTGTTGTATGTGATGAAGGAATTTTCAGGGCAGAAGTACCGAAGATTAATGCGGTTAATACAGTGGGCTGTGGAGATTCTATGATTGCGGGATTTGCACTGGGACTGAGTGAAAATCTTTCTATAGAAGAAACGCTCCGAAAGGCAAGTGCGATTTCAGCGGCTGTTGCGATGAGAGAGGAAA
>JAHHTO010000005.1 GCA_020024595.1 Schaedlerella sp. | reverse complement strand
ATGTCATCTCCACCTTTATTTTTGCCAAAAGGGACTTGATTTATTTATATATTTTTTTTATAATATAGGTTGACATATTGCCAAAATAATTATAATTTGCGACGTTGAATGAAAAAGTTTGATAAAAAATATTTAATATAAACTACTAGATTACAGCGTCTATTAATATGTAAGGTGAAATTGAAATATAATGAAAACTAGTATACAACAAGAATTAATATGGATTCTTTAAAACATATTTCAAGTTTTAATTTTGTAGTTATTTATTATTTTTTCATTCCTTATGGAATAATAATAAATAAGGATAAAATTTTGGATAGTTCATAGTGTGGGCTATCGGTGAGTCTTTTAAGTAATTTGTTTTATGAATGATAAGGGAGAATAATTATGCCAAGAATAAGAGTAAAAAAAAGTGGACCATTAAAAGGTTCTATAAATATAGATGGTGCAAAGAATGCTGTTTTACCTATAATAGCAGCCACTTTGCTAGCAAATGATAAATGTGTTTTAAGAAGTGTTCCGAACTTGAGAGATGTTCATGTAATATCTGACTTGTTAAGACATTTAGGTGCAAAAGTTGAATATAAGGATAATACATTAACAGTAGATTCTAGCTCTATAAATACTTACGAAGCACCATATGAACTTGTTAAAAAGATGAGAGCTTCTTTTCTTGTTATGGGACCTCTTCTAGCAAGATTTAACCATACAAAAATTTCAATGCCAGGTGGTTGTGCCATTGGTACAAGACCGATAGATCTTCATCTAAAGGGATTTAAAGCTTTAGGAGCTAAAGTAAATATTGACCATGGTTTTGTGGAAGCTAAAACAGAACACCTAAAGGGAAGTAAGCTTTATCTTGATTTTCCATCAGTAGGTGCTACTCAAAATATAATGATGGCTGCTGTTTTAGCAGAGGGAGTAACAACTATCGAGAATGCTGCCGAAGAACCTGAGATAGTAGATCTTGCAAACTTTTTAAATGAAATGGGAGCATCGGTAAGAGGTGCAGGTACAAACACTATAAAGATTACGGGTGTAAAAAAGCTTAAAGGTACAGAACATACTATAATACCAGATAGAATAGAAGCGTCTACTTATATGGTAGCTGCAGCTATGACAAAAGGTGATATAGTTTTGAATAATGTAATAATCGATCATTTAAAACCAGTAATAGCAAAACTTACAGAAGCTGGTGCAAAGGTAATAGAGGGAGAAAATTCTATAAGAGTAATAGGACCTGAAAAAATAAAACCTATAGATATCAAAACTCTTCCGCATCCAGGATTCCCAACAGATGTTCAAGCTCAGTTTATGGCTATGCTTACAGTTGCAGATGGAACTGGTGTAGTAATAGAAACAGTATTTGAAAACAGATTTATGCATGTAACAGAATTCAATAGAATGGGTGCTAATATAAAGATAGATGGAAGAAGTGCAGTGGTAAATGGTGTTGAGTCACTTGTAGGAGCAGATGTTACTGCAACTGACCTTAGAGCTGGTGCGGCACTTATTCTTTGTGGACTTATAGCAGATGGAATTACAAATATCAACGAAATATACCATATACAAAGAGGTTATGTTGATATAGATAAAAAATTCAGGGCTTTAGGCGGCGACGTAAGAATAGTAGAAGATTAATATAAATTTATGAAATACTTATAGCTTTGATTTTATATCTGCTATAAGTATTTATAGAATGTAGAAAATATAAAAACTGAAATATATAGTGACAGAATGTGCTGTACATATTAATGTTTGGAGGTTTTAGGATGGCTGGAATGGATATAGGAATTGATTTAGGAACTGCAAACGTCTTGATTGCAGTTGATGATAAAGGAGTAGTGCTTAGTGAGCCCTCAGTAGTGGCTGTGGATAAAAGGATAGATGAAGTCATTGCGGTTGGTAATGAAGCCTATAAGATGATTGGTAAAACTCCTAAAGAAATAGAAACAATAAAACCGATGATGAATGGTGTGATATCAGATTATGATAACGCGGAAAGAATGCTTAAAGGTTTTATAGATATGCTTGGAGAAAAAAAGGGCATGGGGAAAATAGTTATGCCTAGAATAATGGTTTCTGTACCTTCAAATATTACAGACATAGAAAAAAAAGCTGTTGAAGATGCTACTAAGAATGCAGGTGCTAGAGAAGTACTTCTTATAGAAGAACCAATAGCAGCTGCAATTGGAGCAGGAATAGATATTTCTAAACCAGGTGGACATATGGTAGTAGATATAGGTGATGGAACTACAGATGTGGCTGTAATATCCCTAGGCGGAACAGTAGTAAGTGATTCTGTGAAAGTTGGAGGAAGTAAGTTAAATAAAGATATAATAAGATATATAAAGAGAAACTATAATGTAATTATTGGGGAAAGGACTTCTGAAAAAATAAAGAAAGACATAGGAAGTGCTTACAGAAGAGCAGAAGAAAGGTTTATAAAAATAACCGGTAGAGATCTTACAAATGGATTACCTAGATCAATAACAGTAAGTTCATTTGAAATAATGGATGCCATGAGTGAAAGTGTTAGACAGATAGGTGAGCTTGTAATAAGAGTCCTTCAAGAAACACCTCCTGAAATATCCTCAGATCTTGCATCAAATGGCATTATTTTAACAGGTGGTGGAGCTCTGCTTTATGGAATGGACAAAAAAATATCTGAACTTACAGGGCTAAGAGTAAGCTTGGCAGATGATCCTATGGGGTGTGTTGCCTTAGGAACTGGTATAGCCTTAGGATCTGTAGAAATTCTTCAGATAGCAGGAACAGTTTAGTAAGTAAACAATTGATTTTTATTAAAATATGTATATAAGATTTTATAAAATATTTAGAAACTCGAAAGATAAAGCTAATAATATTCTATAAAAATCCTATTTTAATAGTAAAATTTATTGACAAGTATGAAATATAGTGATAAGATATTTTTGATAGCGAAATTTAACAATAAAAGTTAATCTTGATTGCCTTATCAAGAGTGGCAGAGGGACAGGCCCTATGAAGCCCGGCAACCGCGTAAAGACGGTGCTAATTCCTACAAGAAATTTTCTTGAAAGATGAGGTTGGTTACATTTTTTTAATGCAAATTAATGGCCTCTTCTTTTTGAAGAGGCTTATTTTTTTAGACAGTATTTTATAAAAAGGAGAATATTATGGCTAGACATTTATTTACATCAGAGTCAGTAACAGAAGGACATCCAGATAAACTTTGCGATCAGGTGTCAGATGCGATATTAGATGCACTTCTTGAGAAAGATCCAAACTCAAGAGTTGCTTGTGAAACAACAGCTACAACTGGATTAATATTAGTAGCAGGGGAAATATCAACAAATGCTTATGTAGATATTCCTAAAATAGTGAGAGAAACAGTAGAAGAAATTGGATATGTAAGAGGAAAATTTGGTTTTGACGCAGAAAATTGTGGAGTAATAACTGCTATAGATGAACAATCAAACGATATAGCTATGGGAGTTGATGAAGGGCTTGAGTCAAAATCAGGAGAGAAAGTGGAAGATGAAATAGAGAAAGTGGGAGCTGGAGATCAGGGTATAATGTTCGGTTTTGCTTGTAAAGAAACACCAGAACTAATGCCATTACCAATATCACTTGCGCATAGGCTTTCAAGAAAGCTTACTGAGGTAAGGAAATCAGGTGAACTAGCTTATTTAAGACCGGATGGAAAGACACAGGTAACAGTTGAATATGAAGACGATAAGCCTATAAGAGTTCATACTGTTTTAATTTCATCACAGCATGATCCAGAAATAACTTCTGAGCAGATAAGAGAAGATATAATAGAAAAGGTAATAAAAACTACAATACCAGCTGATTTATTAGACGATGAAACTTTATATTATGTAAATCCAACAGGTAGATTTGTTGTAGGTGGACCTCATGGTGACACAGGCCTTACAGGAAGAAAGATCATAATAGATACTTATGGTGGATACTCAAGACATGGTGGTGGAGCTTTTTCAGGAAAAGATCCAACAAAAGTAGACAGATCAGCTTGCTATGCAGCAAGATATGTAGCTAAGAATATAGTAGCTGCAGGTTTAGCGGATAAATGTGAAATTGAACTTTCTTATGCAATAGGTGTAGCTAGACCATTATCAATATTTGTAGATACTTTTGGAACTGGAAAACTTTCAAATGAAAAGTTAGTAGAAATAGTGAGAGAAAATTTTGATTTAAGACCGGGAGCAATTATAAAGAATCTTGATTTAAGAAGACCTATTTATAAGCAAACAGCTGCATATGGTCACTTTGGTAGAACTGATATAGAACTTCCATGGGAAAAGTTAGACAGAGTAGATAAGTTAAAAACTTACCTATAAAATAAAGTTTTAATTATTGATATTTATTTAAAAATAGTTTAATTTTATAAGAATAATACAAAAAGGCGATGGACTTAAAGGCATAAAATATACCTTAAAATCTATCGCCTAATTTTATTTGAGTATTTGAAATATATTTAATAGCAAAATTTTATAATTAAGATATTTTTTCTTTATCTCTTTTAGCTATATTTTTATATCCTATAAACCATAATGGAAGTATAATAAATAACCAATTAAAAATTCCTAAATATTTATAAGCAACCTTTACAACCCACATTAAACCTAGAGTAGAAACAAGGTAGCAAGCGGCAAGGCATACAACACTAATAATCGCTTTTCTCAATAAATCATTTTTCATATTTTTTAATGCATAAGGTTCTATTCTTTGAACCATACCAAATATAAATCCTACAGCAGTTGTAATAAGTGCAAGGAATAGAAGTATTGGATAAAGAATTCCAAGTACAGGTATATTTAATTGATTTACAATAAATACAGTAGGTAATTTTCTAGCAGCTTCATTTATATATATATCGGGCATTCCTGAGAATATTAATAGGCAGATACCTATTAGCATAACAAGATTTATTATACAACCTATAATCATAGCGCCTTTAGCTTCTTCCTTATATTTTCCACCCTTAAAAGAAGAAGTTATTCCACCGATAGCACTTATTTGGAAACCTGCATAAGTAAGAGCCCATAAAAGAGCATTGCCTATATTTCCAGGTACAGTTTCATTGCTTCCAGAGATACTCCATTTAGACGCATTAGGATTTACATATCCTGAAGACATCAAGTTAGCAATCTGAGGAGCAAACTTTACAAGGCCAGCAACTAAAACTATAGAAACGATAATTAAAATAGCTGCAGTCATTATCATGGCATTTTTTCTTACAACCTTTTCACCAAATATACAAATCAACGTAACTATTACGAACATAGCAATGGAACCAACAGCTACAGGCAAATGAAGATACTGGTTCACTAGTAGACCACCAGTTGCAATAGTTGCTGCAGTAGCTGCAATTGTAGTAATAACTATACTAATATCCATTGCTGGTGTGAATATTTTTGAAGCTTTTCCAAAAGCCTCTTTTGACCAAGCATCATAACTCCATTTATCTGTTTGTCTAGCGGTTTCAAGACCAACGTAATAAGTTAAAGCAATGATTACAAAAGTAAGTATTGGCATGAAAACACCAAACCAACCGTGGTTTGCAAAATACTGCAACTCTTGAGTACCAGAAGCAAAGCCAGCACCACAATGAGTTGAAAACCAAACGGTAGCAACACCGATACTGATAGATGTCAAGTATTTGTTTTTCTTTTCCATAAAAATCCTCCTATTTAGTTTTATAATATATTATTTAATAAGGTCAAAATGATTTCTGGGAAAAAGATTTCAACCATGTTTTTATTATAACATGATTTACATAATTTTTTAACAATATTGATAAAAAAATATTAAATATAAGTGTTCATTTGTATAATCAAACGCACTCTAATGTAACCGTTAATGAGTTGATATCTGAATTAAATGGTGAGGGAAATATAAATAGTTTAGATAAATATTCAGAATGGTATGGGAAACCGGATTCAACGGGAACATCAGGAAGAAAGCGAGTTGAAGAGTATTACATTGAACTCAATGCTGCTTGGAATGACATAGTAAGACCATATCCAAAAGGAGCTATGGGGAAAATATGGGCATTGGATTATGCAGCAGGAATATATAAAATAGCTTCTGGAAAAGAAGTGCCAGATCCAGACGGAACTTATATTATACGTGGACAATTAGATGAAAGACATAAAGATACTACTATGTCAGGATATTTGTCATATTTTTCATATGCAGAGGAAGCGAGTCAACAACTTTTTAAGCAGTTATTGGGAAAACAGACAGATTAATTATTAAATTGGAGGTAAAAGTATGAAAAAAAATAATGGAATACGAATTATAATTTTTTCAACACTTATTTTCGGAGTTTTGAACAGGGGTTTAGTAGGAACTCCATATGTAGTGATTGGAGATTTTTCAATTACATTTTTAGCATCTTTATTGTTATGGTGGGGATATGATTCTATATTATTTTTCGTTGCATACCAGTGTAAAAATGATGAACAGAACAGAGTACCAATTATAAAAGTGATTGTGTATGGCACTCTGGCAACAATAATAAAAGCAGTAATAGATACCTGTATTGATATGACAGTGGGCCGGCAGCCGAATGTGCTATTTCTTGTAGCGGCTGTGGAAATGTCTATGATTTTGTATATTATGTTGTTGGACTCTTTTATATTTTTAAAGATAAGACGCAGAAAGATAAAGAAAGAAAAAAAAGGAGTAGGTGCTTTAATAATAGCGGTATGTTCACTGCTGATTGTTTATACAGGCATATTATCTTACCATATGAATCAAGTAAAATATGCTGTAGAACAGTTCGGTGCTATGCCCAAAATTCAGAAACTAGGACTAGATAATGCGATTTGGAACTTAACAACAACGCTTAGCAGACGTTCTATGACGGTTGGAATGATTGTTTATGTGGGATGTTTTATACTCATTTGGTGTATTATGGATAAGATTACAATTGAAAAAGAACCCCAAAATATGTAGAAGTATCATCTGCAAATAGTAAGGGAAGGAGTCTTTGATCGAGATTAGCAAGATGTTTGAGGATGAACTTCGGGTATATATGAAGACAATGGAAAAAAGCAAAGAGGGATTAAAGTTTCAAGAACAGAGGATTTGGAAAGAGGAAGAAGAGCAAATTTATGCCGCAATGGGAGGATTGTATTTTACGGTTTTACCTTTTAGCTGTTGGGAAATCAAAGCGTCTTGTTATCTAATTTATAATGATAGGGATATGTTGATTTTTATTGTGGAGGTATTTGGAAACTGATATAATATAAAACAACATCTTTATGAGTTGTAAAGCATCAAAAGGAGGCATCATTTCATGAATAAGAAAAACAAAAAATCGTAGAAAATATGCCTGCCGTTACTTTTTATTGCAGTCATCATGTGTTTATGTGCTTATATAGTATATTGGATTAATATGTCTTGTAATAAAGAAACATAGATAATAGGGGGAATATCTTTGGTATGATTCCAAAATGACTGGTAGGTGTGCCCTATATGGCATGGCGTAATTCCAAGCGAAGAGAGGAATTCCCAAAGTTTAAATGTAAAAAATAAATATGAAATACGATCAATATGGGAAAGGAAATGAATATGAAGTATGTGATTGCGTCAGACATTCATGGATCGGCATTCTATTGTCGGAAGTTACTGGAGGCTTATGACAGAGAAGGAGCGGACAGGCTTCTTCTTCTCGGAGATATTCTGTATCACGGACCGAGAAATGATTTGCCGAAAGAGTACGCACCGAAGGAAGTGATTGCGATGTTGAATGCACGAAAGGAAGAACTGCTCTGTGTGCGTGGAAACTGTGATACAGAGGTAGACCAGATGGTATTGGAATTTCCTGTTCTTGCAGAGTATTGTCTTTTGGAGATTGACGGACAGATTCTCTATGCAACACATGGACACAAGCAGAATCCGGAAAATCCGCCGATGTTGAAAAAAGGGGATATTTTGCTGAATGGACATACACACATTCCGGCATGTGAGGTCTTTCTGACAGAAAGTGGAGCAAAATGTATCTATATGAACCCAGGGTCTGTATCGATTCCAAAGGAAAATTCGGCACATAGCTATATGGTATTTGAAAATGGACAATTTGAGTGGAAAAACTTGGAGGGAGAGGTATATCAGACATGGAAGATAGATTTGCATTGTTGATTGATTCAGATAATGTATCAGCAAAATATATTGAGCCAATTTTGGATGAACTTTCAAAATATGGAAATGTGACATACAAGAGAATCTATGGAGACTGGACCAGTACTTATAACTCTAGCTGGAAGGAAGAACTACTCCAGAACAGCATTACGCCGATTCAGCAGTTTAGTTATACGCATGGAAAAAATGCGACGGACTCTGCGATGATCATTGATGCGATGGATATGTTATATACCAGCGAACTGGAAGGTTTTTGTCTGGTATCCAGCGACAGTGATTTTACAAAGCTTGCAAGCCGCCTGCGGGAAAGCGGAAGAATGGTGATTGGTATGGGAGAGAGTAAGACACCGGTACCATTTCGAAAAGCATGTGACATTTTTACTGAATTAGAATTACTGTTAGAAGATAATACAATGGGAAGTTCCAATTCCAGAAATGAGAAGTCAGCAGCAGTTTTATCGAATTTCTCCGGTACACCAGGAAATGGGGAGGAGAAAGAGAACCGAAATAGCCGGCGAGGTGGCTCTAATGCGGTATCTAAGAATCAGATAGAAGAAGCAGTGGTTAAAATAATCACGGAAAATCAGAATAATGATAAAGAAACCGGTCTTGGTGAAGTAGGAAGCCGTTTGGTAAAATTGTATCCGGACTTTGACGTAAGACGGTACGGATATAGTTTACTATCCAAGTTTCTGGAGACATTTCCAAAGTTGAATCTGAAGCAGGATGGTACGCAGGTGACAGTGACACTGTATGAAGATAAGAGTAAGAAAGAAATGCTAGAAGAGTTTATTTTGGGTCAGGTGCAAAATGCCGGAAAACAAGGCATTTCCCTCGGAACTCTGGGCAACCGAATTCGGAGTAAATTCGGAGATTTTAAGGTTCGTGATTACGGATTTTCTCAGTTTAAACAGTATATCCAGAGTTTTGAGAATATTTACGTGGAGGATGAAGGTGAGCAGAACTGGGCAGTGTATAGAAAGATAAAGAATAGTAAGTGAAAGGATAGGAATTGCTCGAAGCAATTATTAATAGTAGATATTTTGAAAAAAATGTGCTAAATTATTGTTAGAGATTGGAAGGGGTAAGCCTCGAAAGTCTATCAATACTCGATTGTTGAGAATACATTATTAGAGTTTTTAAGGAGGATAAAAAATGGCAAAGTTTAGTTATGTGATTACAGATGAAGTAGGTCTTCATGCAAGACCGGCAGGATTGCTTGTAAAGAAGGCAAAAACAGTGGGTGCAGCAGGCGCTAAGATTACACTGAACTGCAACGGTAAGAGTGCAGATGCATCCAAGTTGATGGCAGTTATGGGAATGGGTGTTAAGAAAGGCATGGAAGTTGAAGTAACAGTAGAAGGCGACAATGCAGATGCAATTGCGGCTGAGATGGAGACATTCTTTAAAGAGAATTTATAATGGTACGAGTATCGTGTGGTAAGAATTAATTTATATATTCAGGAGGCTGACTATGCAGGTGATTCAGGGAAAGTCCATTTTTGGAGGAATCGCAATTGGTCCGATTACATTTTTTGCAAAAGAGCAGAAGCAGGTAAAGAGAACAAAGATTGGAGATCCGGCGGCAGAAGTTGCCCGTTATGAAGCGGCGGTAGCAACAGCACAGGAGCAGCTGGGTGTATTATATGAGAAAGCCCTCAAAGAGGTGGGAGAATCCAGTGCACAGATTTTTGAAGTACATCAGATGATGCTAGAGGATGATGATTATAATGATTCTGTAAAGAATATTATTGAAACACAGATGGTGAATGCAGAGTATGCAGTGGCAACAACCGGAGATAACTTTGCGTCCATGTTTGCGTCTATGGATGATGAGTATTTTCAGGCAAGATCTGTGGATATGAAGGATATTTCTGAGCGAGTGATCAATGTCCTGATGGGGGGAGGAGAAGCGAAAGGCTGGGAGGAGCCTTCTATTATTGTAGCAGAGGATCTGGCTCCAAGTGAGACGGTTCAGTTTGATAAAAGTAAGCTTCTTGGCTTTGTGACAAGACTTGGCTCTTCGAACTCCCACACAGCGATTCTGGCAAGAACAATGAATATTCCGGCGTTGATTCAGATTGACATCCAGGAAGACTGGAATGGAAAGATGGGGATTATTGATGGGTTTACCGGGGAATTCTATATTGATCCGGAGCCGGAGATACTTGAGAAGTATCAGAGAAAGAAGGCTGAGCAGGAAGAACATAGGAGACTTCTGGCAGAGCAAAAAGGCAAACCGACTGTGACAAAGAGTGGTAAAGAAATTAAGTTATTTGCAAATATCGGTTCCGTGTCTGATCTTCCGGCAGCTATGGGAAATGATGCCGGCGGAATTGGTTTGTTCAGAAGTGAATTTTTGTATCTGGAATCTGGTGACTATCCAACAGAGGATGAGCAGTTTAAAGCATATAAGATGGTAGCTGAAACGATGGCCGGTAAGAAGGTTATCATTCGTACACTGGATATTGGAGCAGATAAGCAGGTAGATTATTTTAATCTGGATAAAGAAGAGAATCCAGCAATGGGACTTCGTGCCATTCGTATCTGTCTGACCAGACCGGAGATTTTTAAGACACAGCTTCGCGCGATTCTCCGTGCGAGTGCATATGGTAATATTGCCGTAATGTATCCAATGATTATTTCAGTTGAGGAAGTCTGCAAGGTGAAAGCCATTATGGAAGAGGTCAAAGCAGAGCTTGATGAAGCAGGTATTCCACATGGGAATGTGGAGCAGGGAATTATGATTGAGACTCCGGCATCCGTTATCATCAGTGATTTGCTGGCACAAGAAGTAGACTTCTTTAGTATCGGAACGAACGATTTGACACAGTATACCCTGGCAATTGACCGTCAGAATGCGAAGCTGGATGAGTTCTACAATCCTCATCATGAGGCCGTACTCCGGATGATTGAAATGGTTGTAGATAATGCACATAAGGCAGGAATCTGGGCTGGTATCTGTGGAGAACTTGGAGCTGATATGGAATTGACAGAGCGGTTTATGGAAATGGGAGTGGATGAATTATCCGTCTCACCGACGTTTATTTATCCAATCAGACAGATTATCCGTGAATATGACGGAGTAACGAAATAAGAATCTATACAGGACTGTAGAAGTAGACAGTTGCAATTAACGGGCGAATGAAGACAGGTATAAGAGTGTTTATACCTGTCTTTAAAAATATAATTGACATATGACAATTAAGGTGGTAAGATATCAATATAGTTAGCATATGTCAATTAAGAAAGGGCGGAAGGATGGCACGAACTGAGAAGAAGAGAAGGGTGTGCAAACTCCCACAGAATCGGTATTTCTATTCCGATGGAAAAGAGAAAAACCATGGAATTGTCATGAAAGTGGAAGAATATGAATGTATTCGTTTGATTGACTACATGGCATGTACACAGGAAGAGTGTGCTATGCAGATGCAGGTGAGCAGGGCGACTGTGCAGTCTATTTATGCAACAGCCCGCAAGAAACTGTCTCGTTTCCTTATAGAAGGAATGGAACTTCAGATTGAAGGCGGTGACTACCGTTTGTGTGAAGGTGATTTTCAGAGGGAAGGATGTGCACAAAAAGGATTTTGTGCGCCGCAAAACGGATATGAAATTATCCCGGGAACAGATGTAGATGTATGCGAAATGCAAAATATGAATAAGGAGAGACGAATTATGAAAATTGCAGTAACATATGAAGATGGACAAGTATTTCAGCATTTTGGACATACGGAGAAGTTTAAGGTATATGAGGTCGAAGATGGCAAGATTGCGAATACGGAGATTATTGATACGAACGGACAGGGACATGGAGCACTGGCAACGTTTTTGGCCGATGGCGGTATCGATGTACTAATTTGCGGGGGAATCGGTGGAGGTGCAAGAAATGCACTGACAGAGGCTGGAATTGAGTTTTATCCAGGAGCCAAAGGAGATGCAGATGCTCAGGTAGAGTCTTTTATTGCTGGAACATTGAATTATGATCCTGATATTGTGTGTAATCATCATGAACATCATAACCATGAGGGTGACTGCGGACATCACTGTGGATAATAAAGGAGGACGTTTTTATGTTATTGAAAGATAAAGTAGCAGTTGTTACTGGAGGAACAAGAGGAATCGGATATGCTGTCGTAAAGAAGTATCTGGAAAATGGTGCAAAAGTAGTTCTGTTTGGTTCTCGTAAAGAAACAGTGGATCAAGCACTCGCTTCTCTGAAAGCAGAGAACGCAGACTGGGAAGTAGATGGTGCATATCCGAATCTGACAGATGTGAAAGAAGTTGCAGAAGCGATTGAAGCGGTGAAAGAGAAATTCGGCAGAGTTGATATTCTGGTAAATAATGCAGGGATTTCTCAGAGCGCTAAGATTGAGGATTATGATGCGGCAGACTTTGACAAGATTATGAAACTGAATGTATCCGCAATTTTCAATGCGGTACAACCGACAGTGAAGATTATGAGAGAGCAGGGAGGCGGATGTATCCTGAATACAAGCTCCATGGTCAGTATCTCCGGGCAGCCAAGTGGATGTGGATATCCGGCAAGTAAATATGCAGTTAATGGATTGACATGGTCTCTTGCAAGAGAACTGGGACCAAGTAATATCCGTGTGAATGCGGTGGCACCGGGAATTACGAAGACAGATATGGTTGCAGCGCTGCCGGATCAGATGATACAGCCGTTGATTGCGAATATTCCGCTTCGTAGAATTGGTGAGCCGGAGGATATTGCAAATGCATTCCTGTTCCTTGCAAGTGATATGGCAAGTTATGTGACAGGGGAAATTCTTTCTGTAGACGGTGCAATGAGATCATAGGATAAGAAAGATTTGAATAGCGTGGTTCTTATTTTGGCAGGGGCAGGGAAGATGCTCCTGCCAAAAATACTATCGGTGTGATGGTTGCAGGATGTTTTGGGCTGTAGATTTTTCAAACGAAATGAAAAGAAAGAGCAGGTATGAGTGATAAAGTGCATAGAAATAAGAAAATTCAACAATGGTTAGAAGAAAATCGAGAAAAGATACAGGAAACGGAAAACTACATATTTAATCATCCGGAAGTTGCTTTAGAAGAGAGGAAATCTTCACGATGTCTGGCGCAGTTTCTTGAACAGAATGGTTTCTCTGTGACTTGGGGAGTTTCTGGTTTTGAGACCGGATTTGTAGCAGAGTGGGGGAGTGGTAAACCTGTACTTGGATTTCTGGCAGAATACGATGCACTTCCGGGATTAGGGCAGGAACTTTGTTGTGAACAGAAGCCGACCGGAGGACCAGGACATGGATGTGGGCATAATCTGCTAGGAACAGCTTGTGCAGGAGCAGCCTGTACATTGAAAAACTGGATGGAGTGCGAACAGGTAGCTGGAACCATTCGTGTATATGGATGTCCGGCAGAAGAGATCGTTGTTGGTAAAATTAAAATGAATGCGGATGGTGTATTTGATGATTTGTCCGTGGCAATTACATGGCATCCCTTTGATAGAAACCGGGTAAGCTATGATATCTGGCAGGCGCAGGAAGTTAAGAACTATAAGTTCTATGGAAAGAGCGCACATGCGTCAAAACATCCGGAAATGGGACGTAGTGCTTTGGATGCTGCGGAATTAATGAATGTAGGGGTAAATTATCTGCGGGAACATGTGGCTGATGATGTAAGAATACACTATACCTATACAAATACGGATGGACCGGCGAATATCGTACCTGCCTATGCATCTACGAATTATTATATTCGTTCTGCAGAATGGAAGCGTACAGAGGACGCTGTGGAACGGGTGGATAATTGCGCTCGTGGAGCAGCACTGATGACTGGGACTAATGTGGTAATTGAGACAGTGATTCAGCATAAAGAAATGAAAGTAAACCGGGTGTTGGCGGAAACTTTTTATCAAGCTATGGAGCAGGTTCCGACACCGGAATACACGGAGAAAGAACTGGAGTATGCCAGAAGAATTACAGAGACGGCAAAACTTGATAATCAGGGAATTTATTTCAAAGGTCTGGAGCCATTGGAGAAAGAACCGGTGCGTCTTGCAATTGGAACTGATGTATCTGATCTGAGCCATACCGTTCCAACTATTATGCTTAGTGCAGCGGCAATGTGCCGGGGAACAGCACTTCATCACTGGGCAGCAACTGCGCAGGTAGGCATGAGTATCGGGAAAAAAGCAATGTTCTATGTGGCAGAGTGTATGGCATTGGGAGCGGCAGAACTGCTAAAAAAACCGGAGATTCTAGAAAGCGCATGGAAAGAACATCAAGGAGGCGGAAGTAGCCTGCAATAAACAATAATAGTCCATAAAATAAATCAGAGAAGAAAAACGAAAAGCAGAGGTGTGGTACAATAGATAAATTCGGAATGTACGAACTTCTGCTTTTTATTGGTAATTATGTCAGTATTTTTTTTAGTTTCTCGAAAGGAGTCTCTTTCTCTGCAAGTTCTTTGCGATTTGCCTGTTGCTGGCGGATCAGACAGTCTAGCTTACGATAATGTTCTTCTTCCTGACGTTCTTTGGCCTGGAAAAGGAAATCCATTTCACGGATCACATCGGCAGTAACTTTCCTGCTGATTGAAGTTTCCAGAGCATGATTATTTGTTGTCACTACTTCTGTGAGAACATCTCCAATTAAATTACGTACCTGTTCAAGTTGAGTGATCGGAATGACTTCGGCTTCTGTTGCGGTAATCGCAGTAGAGTCGGAACTGTCAGTGGCTGTAGGGACTGCTGACGGTTTCGTTTCTGACTTAAGAGCTTCCGATGAAGGGGAAGCTGCAAGACTATTTTCGATCAGTGTATTTTTTGTGAGGGTATTTTTGACTGTTTTGTCCTCCGGTGAGGATGTCTGGGCAGATTCTGCCTGAACAGCAGTGAGTTTGTTCCGAGTTTCTTTTAATTTGGGAATCAGCGGTTTTAGATCTTTCAGCAGCATTCCTTCATTCTTTAGTTTTTTGATACAGCGAAACAGTTGTATATCATCTTCGGTATAATAGCGGTGCCCCATTTCTGTACGACCGATTGTCAAGTCCAGTTCTTCTTCCCAGTAACGTAGTACATGGGATTCAACATGAACCTGTTTGGCGGCTTCAGAAATCATGAATCTGACTTCACCCATATATGTAATACCTCCTCAAGATGTTGATGATAGAACACCGGGATTGATGTGTAGCTGTAGTGTTCAGCTGCAAGGATTGTCCCGGTTGTTTATAGATATTATAACATAGGGGATAGCGAAATACTTTCAAAACCGTTCGTCAAATCTAGACAAAAAAAATACCGCCCTACGGACGGTATCTTTTGCTTGTGATCACTTTGCGATATATTTCGTGAAAGATTACTCAGCAGAGATTGCACCTGTTGGACATGCAGCTTCGCATGCGCCACAATCAACGCAAGCATCAGCGTCAATCTCGTATTTGCCATCGCCTTCTGCAATAGCACCTACTGGGCATTCGCTTTCGCAAGAACCACAGCTTACACATTCATCACTAATTACGTGTGCCATAGTATGTATCCTCCTTCTTTATATTGCAATTGAGAAGTTACAATTACAGAATGTCTGTGAAAAGTAACAGTCAGAATTACTATATTAATTTTAATACAAACGGGATAAATATACAAGGATTTTCTTTCTTTGTCAAGTGAAGTGAAAATATGTATATGTCAACATATCACAAAAAATTAAGAATTTTATGGTTTTTTTATGAGATGAAATGTGATAATATAGAGAACAAATGTAACAAAATAGAACATTTGCATTTTAAAGCGAGGGAAAGTAATGAAGATTTTTGGTAAAAATAGATGGATAGCACCAACTATTGCAGCAATGGCGATTCTTGGTGTTGTAGGTTGCGCAAAAGAAGAAAAAAAGCCAACATTTACCGGAGAAATCACAAAAGAACCGGAATATCAGACAAACTTGAATGAGATTTCGCCGACAGTATACAGTGAAGTACAAGGTCTGGATCTTGAGCCGGGAACTTATATCTCTATTATCGGAAAAGATGAATCATCCGCTTTCTGGAAGAGTGTGAAAAAGGGAGCCGAACAAGCGGCGGATGATTTGAATAAAGAACTTGGATATACCGGAAGCGATAAGATTAAGGTATTGTATAACGCACCGATAAAGGAAGAAAATATTGATGAGCAGGTAAATATTCTGGATGAAGAACTGGCACGCTATCCGGATGTGGTTGGGATTGCGAGTATTGATGAAGATGCTTACACCGTCCAGTTTGATCTGGCAACTGAAAATGGGATTCCGGTGATTGCTCTGGATTCCGGTAATAAGTATTCGGGTATCCAGTGTACAGTTAAGACAGATAATCAAGATGCTGCAAGAACAGGGGCATATAAGCTGGCTGATGCGATAGAGAGAGACGGAGAGATTCTGCTCATTGTGCATGATTCCAAATCAGAGACAGGCAAAGAACGTGCTTCCAGTTTTCAGGCAGAGATAGAAGAAAATTATCCGAATATCCAGATAGCAGAAACAATCTACTGTGATCAGATGGACACATTGAAAAAGGAAATCATAGAAGAAAGAAACGCGATGTTGTCTGATGAAGAGCGGGGAACAGCAGTGGAAGAAATGAGCGATGAGGAAGTGATTTTGTATTATCTGGAGAAGTATCCGGAAGTGAAAGGAATCTTTGGTACGAACGATGTGGCTACGCAGCTTGGCGTGTCCGCATTGAGGGACGCAGAGGAAGGCATTGAGGTAAAAGTGATGGGATTTGACTCTGGAAAAGCGCAGATCCAATCATTAAAGAATGGAGAAATAGAAGGTCTTGTAGTACAGAATCCATTTGCGATCGGTTACGCATCTGTGACGGCAGCAGCTAGAACTGTGTTAGAAGTAGGGAATGAAGCAGTTGTAAGCACAGGATATACTTGGGTAACAAAGGAAAATCTAGATTCAGAGTCTATTCAGAAAATGATATATCAATAATGTTGTAAAGCGGATATCCTGAAGTTGGCAAGCCTGTGTGTTGTTCAATTACAGGATATTTTCTTTTATATCGTATTGATTTATAATAGGATTCATGGAAAAAAGTATGTGTAATAATAGGAGAATAAATTATGAAGAAAAAGGTGATATTGGGTTCTGCATCCCCAAGACGTCGGGAACTACTCACACAGATTGGTGTAAAGTTTGAAGTATGTGTGGGTGGAGGGGAAGAGCATTACCAAAGTACCAAACCAGCAGAAATTGTAAAAGAGCTGGCACTCATGAAAGCAGAAAATACAGCATGTGCGATGGAAAATAAAAAAAGCCATTTGATTATCGGAGCTGATACGATTGTTGCATTGGACGGTGAGATTCTCGGAAAGCCGACAGATGAAGAAGATGCGTTTCGGATGTTGAGTCATTTACAAGGCAGAGAGCATCAAGTTTATACCGGAGTTGTGATTGTGGATTTTGATGAAAATGAGAGAAAGTCGATTACCTATCATGTGGAAGAAACGACAGTGGTTGTTCAAGAGATGGATGATGAGGAAATCAGGCGTTACATTGCAACTGGGGAGCCGATGGATAAGGCAGGAAGCTACGGTATTCAGGGAAGCTTTGCCGCATATATTGCCCGGATTGAGGGGGACTATTATAATGTGGTGGGGCTTCCTGTAGCATATTTGTATCAACAATTGAAGAAATTGGGAGGAATCTGTTTTTGAAAATGAAACGAAGCGCAGCGAATTGCGAAGACTGTATGAATTACGAATACGATGAAGAATATGAGTGTTATACGTGTACCCAGAATCTGGATGAAGATGAAATGTTTCGGTTTGTACATGGAGACTTTCGAGAGTGTCCATATTATCGGTGTGGGGATGAGTATTTCATCGTGAGAAAGCAACTTTAGTTCCAAAGTTGCTGCCCATTTTCACGCAGCCATTTCTGCTGTTTTTTATAATCTGGCATTATTTTCTTGATAATTGTATAAAAGGCTGGGGAATGATTCATTTCTAGGCGGTGCGCCAGTTCATGGATTACAATATAATCTAACACTTCTTCAGGTGCAAAAATCAGTCGCCAGTTGAAGTTGAGATTGCCTTTACTGCTACAGCTTCCCCATCGAGTTTTTTGTTCGCGGATGGAGATGCGGCCGTAGGTGACCTGCATAATCTGTGCATAGTAAGCTGTCTTTTGCGTAAAGATATCTCGGGCAAGCTCTCGATAACGATGGCGGTCTTCATTGGAAAGTGGCGTCTGATTTTGGAATACACCAGAGCGTTGTGCTTCTTTATTTCTTTTTAAATGTTTTAATACCCAGTTTTCTTTTTCTGTGAGAAAATCTTCAATGATGGAGCGAGACATCTGTTTTGGAGCGCGCACTTTGACCATTCCAGCGGCTGTAATCTGAATGGCAAGAGTCTTGCGGTTGCTGTATATAATTTCATAGGTAAAAGGGTGTGTGGACATTACAGGTTACCTCGTAATTCAAAATCTGATCCATTTCCATTTATATTAAAAATAATTCTGCTAAAAATACAACTGTACAGCAAGAGACTGCCACTTTGAATAATCCGACATTTAGCCATGCTGCGACAATTCCCACCAGTAGTGCAAGCAGCCCGGAAATCGGACTTTGTGTAGCTTCCACGATTGCGGGGAAGGTCATGACCGCAAGTGTCACATAAGGAACATAATACAGAAATGACTGGACAAACTGATTGGTGATCGGTTTGCGGATTAAGGTCATCGGCAGTACACGAATTGCGAAGGAGACTGCCGCCATGATGAAAATATAAATATAAATTCGCCCTGTCATACGTGTTCTCCTTTCTCGGATGTATTTCTTGGGAATAAGATTGCTGCAACTGTGGAAATGAGAACCGTCAGAATAATGGTTCGGGTTCCGCTGGAAATATCGGAAATAACCGGCAGATAGGAGGAACAAAAGCTGGCTGCAAAGGACAGAAGAATCAGCCCGGCAATCACTTTATTTTTCCGTGCCGGAGGGATAATCACTGCCAGGAACATTCCATACAGTGCTACGCTGAATGCACTGACAATGCGCAGTGGCAGCAGGCTGCCTGCGATCACACCGAACGCGGTGCCAAATGCCCAGCAGGGAGAGGCGATCAGAATTGCCCCATAAGTATAATAGGGATTCATGTAGCCGGGGCGCGCGATTGAAATCGCAAAGAGCTCATCTGTAATATAAAAAGAAGTTAGCAGGCGGTGTATCAGAGGCATTCCCGGTTCTGCTTTTTGGCTCAAAGCACAGCTCATCAGAAGATAGCGTGCGTTGGTAATAAAGGTAATGACCGCAATTTCCATAAAGGTTCCCAGTGCGGCAATTAATGTAAAACCCGCATACTCTCCGGCAGAGGCGCTGCATAGCGCACTGGCTAGGAAGCCCTGAAAAGGAGAGAGTCCAGCGTTGCGGGCAACAATTCCAAGGGAGAAAGAAACTGCGAAATAGCCAAGTCCAATCGGAATTCCGTCACGAAAACCTTGTTCAAGAGCTGTTCGGTTTGTTTTTGTCTGAAAAGAATAATCTATCTGTGATGAACTCAAAATACATACCACCTTTTTTTATTTTCTTTTGTATTATACCGCGTTAATTTCAAGAAGTAAAATAAATCTTTTTCAAATCTGTGCGTAATATTGATGTTTATGATTGTAAAGGGTAGCATCCATGTACAGGATAAGATATAATAGATTCCTGAGGAAGAGGATACGGCGAAGAATGCCGGAAACGATGAGGAAACACGTAAGAAAGGATTATATGTGGATGTCAAGGGATAAGAAAGAGAAGAAGAGTGGGATGATCAATATCAAGAAAGCATTGGATATGGAACTGAGAGAGCATAAAAGTTCTTTTATTGTATATTTTGTGTTGCGTCTGCTTGTGATTGTAACGATGATTTTACAGTTTTTGAATGGGAATTATGAGAACTTCTTTTTATGTATGCTGACCTTGGTGCTTTTGATTATGCCGAGTCTGGTACAGGTAACGTTTAAGATAGAAATTCCAACGGTTCTGGAAATTTTAATTTTAATTTTTATTTTTGCAGCGGAAATTCTGGGTGAGATTCGGGAATATTATATTATGTTTCCAATGTGGGATACCATCCTGCACACAATCAATGGATTTCTGGCAGCAGCAATCGGGTTTTCTATGGTGGATTTGTTAAATCGGAGTGAAAAGACCATGTTTCAGTTGTCTCCACTGTTTACAGCCATTGTGGCATTCTGCTTTTCGATGACGATTGGTGTGGTCTGGGAATTGTTTGAGTTCGGCATGGATACATTTTTTGGGCTGGACATGCAAAAAGATACAATAATTCAGACAATCCGTTCAGTGACATTGAATCCGGAGGGGAGAAATGTAGTGACTGTTATTGATAATATCCGAGATGTGTCCGTGAATGGAATCGGACTGGGACTGGGTGGTTATCTGGATATCGGATTGATCGATACAATGAAGGATTTGATTGTCAATTTCATTGGAGCTGTTGTATTTTCCGTATTTGGATATTTCTATGTGAAAAATCGCGGAAAGGGAAATTTTGTCTCCAGATTTGTTCCACGGCGCAAGAAAAAAGACAGAGATTTTCTTAGAATTGTAAAAGAGAATTCAGAGAATGTATCCAAAGGTGAAGAAAAATAAGAGCAGAAAGTGAAGTGTTCCGTGGAAGTTTATTGCATTTTTAAAAACTTTATACTACAATGAGAACAATTGATAGTTACCTGAATAGCGAGAATGATACTGGGACTAGACAGATGTGGGAGAATAAATATGAGTGAAAAGCAAAAGATTCAATCTTTGCCAGAAATCATGAATGATGTTCTAAGCAAGATACGAGATTATTATGATTCAGAGTACGTTTATTATATAGAAAAGGATGAATATGAAATACTGACAATTTATGAATGGTGCGCGGAGAATGTTACGTGGCAGCGTGACCGGATGAAACTTCTGGATTCTGAACAATGGCCGAAGTGGCTGAAGCAGGAAATTATAGATACGACAGAAGAAAGTTACAGTGTGCACAGGACACTGGAGGATGGAGTGACAGCAGTACTGGCGGCAGTCAAGGTTCACCGTGGTGGCTGTACATTGGAACTGATGCAGGCTATGATTCCGATCATTCCGCAGACAATTATCATACAGAAGATGCAGAAACAGCAGGAATATTTGAGCTACCACGATGATTTGACCGGATTGATGAATCGGAATAGTTTTATTGCATATCAAGCAGAGGTAGAGCAGAAAGGTTTAAAATCTCTGGGAGCATTGTCTGTAGATATCAATGGATTAAAAAACTTTAACAAGGAATTCGGAAGAGACTACGGAGATGAAGTGGTTATACGTGTGGGTGAAATCCTGGAAGAATATTTCCGACCGGGTTCGGTGTATCGTTTAACAGGAGATGAGTATCTTGCTGTGGCAGAAAATATTTCCTATGAAGCATTCATGAAACAGGTAAACAATGCGCATAACAGGTTGGAGAATATCAGTCTTGGCCTTACGACAATGGGATATGCATGGGAAAAGGTAGATATTAAGGTAGGCAGTGTAATTTCCGATGCAGATAATATGATGCGTGATGAGAAACAGAAGTATTATAAGAACCTGAAAAAGGGACATCACGAACCGATCATCAAAGAAGATCTGCTGACCGATTTGGAAAATGGAAATTTTATCGTATGTCTTCTTCCAATTATGGATGCGGAAACAGAAGAGACTGTAGGGGCAGAGACAGTGGTGCGTTATCATCATAAGGATCTTGGTATCATGAATCCGGGAAGGTATATTACCCTTTTGGAAGAGACGAAGTTGTCGCATTATCTGGATTTATATGTATTTGAGGAGGTCTGTAAAACACTGGCACGATGGGATTCGGAAGGTATCAAGATGCTTCCGGTTTCTGTGAATTTTGCGGGAGCAACTCTTCGGCATGAGAACATCGCAGATCAGATGTTGGAATTAGTAGAGAAGTACCAAGTACCGTGTGAATATTTAGAAGTAGAAGTGTCTGAATCCGGTCATGGAATGAACCAGGAGATGCTTGCAGAGACAAGCAATAAAATTCGTAAAGCGAATATACGTGTGACACTGGATCATTTTGGAGAAAAGAATTCCAGTTTTTGTGTTTTGTCAATTATGGAGTTTGATGGGTTGAAGCTGGACAAGAACCTTGTATCCGATATTGTAAGTAATAGCAGAAGTCAGATTGTGGCGAAAGCAGTAATTGATATCTGTCGCAGACTTGGGGCAAGAGTAACGGCGACTGATGTGGAGACACAGGATCAGTTGAATATGTTAAAAGAATTAGGATGTGAGTATGTACAGGGAACTTTATTCAATAAGCCGATTACAATTGATACGTTTGAAGTCAGGTATATGAAATAACAGGATACAAGGAAAATGTTGTTGATAATTTTGATATCATACCGGGAGGTATCATGGTAAAAACATGGGCGGCCGATATTACTCCTCTTCTGGAAGAGGCGTGTTACAGGCAATGTTATCTGGAAGCACCTGCGTTCCGTCAGGAAAAAGCGGACAGGATAAAGTCGATGAAGGGAAAAGCACAGAGCATCGGGGTATGGACTTTATACAATCATATGCGGCAATTCTATCAATTAGAAGAGGATATGAGGGAATATAATTTTTCTCATTCGGGCGATTATGTACTCTGTGCTGTCTGTACAGAACATGAAAATGCGGGTGAAAAAATCCGTGTCGGATGTGATGTAGAGCAGATACGAAGCTTCAGAATAGATATGGCGAAACGTTTTTTCTGTAAATCAGAGTACCAGAATATTATGGAAGTACAGGAAGCAATGCAGCAGGAAGTGTTCTGTCGGTATTGGGTGTTGAAAGAAAGTTTCATGAAAGCGACTGGAAAAGGGATGGCAATGGCACTGAATAGTTTCGAGATCCAGCTTGGAACTCCTTCAGTATTGTTGCGACAACCGGAAGAGTTTTCGGAGACATTTTATTACATGGAATCAAAATTAGGAAATGGAGCATACCGGATGGCGGTCTGTTCGACAGATGAAGAAATTGACGTAGAAGTCAAAGAGGTTCAATTGTTGGGGTTATAATATGAATTTAAGTAATAGGATAGAGCGCAGGTTGAGGAGGACGCTTCTTGCGGGGCTGGCAGGAGGGCTTGTGCTTGGGGTTCTTTTGTCCTTATATGTCGGAAGGCGTATCGAAAAAAAGGAAGAGAATGAGCAGAAAGCGATCCAGCAGGAACAGAAGATACCAGGCAATATCGGGGCACAAGTTGTGGATGTAGTAGAGGCGGCAAAGCTGAATGCAGAAATGCTTGCCTTAGGAAAAGAAGAGTGGAAATTGGTTCTGGTGAATCATTCTTATCCACTGGAGAAAGGCTATAGACCGGAACTCGTGGAGATAGAGCAAGATAAATTGGTGGACAAACGGATTGCAGAAGATTTGAATCAGATGCTTTCGGATGCCAGACAAGAGGGGTTGAATCCCTATATCTGTTCGGCTTATCGGGATTATGAATATCAGAGAAATGTATTTAATGAGACGATGGTCATGTGGATTGGGCAGGGGTATACCCCCTTGGATGCGTATGATGAAACTGCAAAATCGGTGGCGATTCCGGGCACTAGCGAGCATGCAACGGGACTGGCGTTAGATATTACTTCTGCAGAATTTGTAGAACTGGATGAGCGGCAGGCAGAGACAGCAGAAGCAAAATGGCTTGCAGAGAATTGTTGGAAGTATGGATTTATTCTTCGTTATCCTGGAGATAAGTCGGATGTTACAGGAATTATTTATGAGCCGTGGCACTATCGTTATGTGGGAAAAGAAGCAGCAAAAGAAATTACGGAGCAAGGCGTGACTCTAGAAGAATATCTTGGGAAATAGGAGAGAGTGAATATAGATTTGTGAGGTCAGATGTTGGAAATATGTCTGGCCTCTTTACATTTGCAGATTCATTTGATAAAATGACAGAAGAAAAAGAAGGGTTTATGAAGAAATAAAAAAGTTTCTAGAAAGTGTTTGGATATAGAGTGGATAAGGAGGATGATTTATTTATGGAAGGACTGTCTTTCGGAGAACAGGTTAAGATTATATTGAGTCGGAAGAATATGACGATTAAGGAACTGGCTGAACTGATTCAGGAGCAAACGGGAAAGGTGATGTCCCGCCAGAATCTGACACAACGTCTGGGACGGGATAATTTTCAGGAAAAGGATATGCGTACGATCGCGGCAATTTTAGGTTGTCCGTTTCGCCTGAGTATATTTCCTACCAATCCGGAAGAGGATGAAAAAATCATGGAATATGTGCATGTAGGTACACAGTCGAAACGAAACAGAAGGAAAAAGGAAGAGGAAGATGATTTGTATCAGCAGACACTGGTATTCGATGAAAATCCTGAAGAGAAAAAGGAAGAGGTAGTAACGGCAGAAGAAGTTCCATCTGGTGAGAAACTGGCAGAAGATGAACGTGATATGACAATCGGGGAACTTTATGCGATACACGAGGAACTGAAGGAATTGGAACAACCCGAAAACAAAGAACTGCGTCAGGAGAAAAAAGAAGCGTTGAAGAAAGATGAGAAGAAGCCGGAAAGAGAAGTAATCGAACCAGATTCGAAAGACTTTGAACCAGTGATTAAATACGATGACGTGGAGGAAGATTTGGAATCTGGAGAGATGAATCCGTATACAGGACGTGAATATCAGACGAACAGTGTGCGAATGCATCCGACAAGAATCGGTTATGTTCAGGTATATGACCGAAAGTTGCATCAGTGGACAGATATGACAGAGTGGGCATTTTTAGGATATCAGGAGAGGAAAAAAGCACTGCTTGGTAAGGAGTATGAGCCGCCGATTTATCTCGATTAATTGGTCGAGGGAAGTGGAGCAGATTCGTTTTGCAGGAGTGAAAAGATGGAGTGGAACAGATTACTTTCAACAAAACGGGCACGAGGAGGTTATACTGTGCCCCGTAAGTCTACAGATTTAAGAAGTGAATTTGAAAAGGATTATCATCGGATTATTGGGAGTGCATCATTTCGACGATTGCAGGATAAAACGCAGGTATTTCCTTTGGATCAAAGTGATTTTATCAGAACAAGGCTGACGCATTCTCTGGAAGTATCATCGCTTGGAAAGTCGTTGGGACAAAATATTGGAGAAAATATTTTGAAATATCGGAGAGATACAGGATTTACGCCGCAGATGAAAGAAGATATCTGTCATATTTTAGAATGTGCGGGATTGATTCATGATATCGGGAATCCTCCTTTTGGACATTTTGGCGAGGTGGCAATTCGGGAATGGTTTGAACGAAATCTGAAAACATTGAAATTCAAAGGGAAATCTGTGGAAGAACTTTTGATACCGCAGATGCGAGAAGATTTTTATCATTTTGAAGGTAATGCGCAGGCGCTTAGACTGGTTACGAAACTACATTATCTTGTGGATGAAAATGGAATGAATCTGACCTATGCCCTGCTCAATACAATCATCAAATATCCGGTGTCTTCTACAGAGATTAATGTGGAAACAGGGAATATTAAAGATAAAAAAATGGGCTATTACTATGCAGACAGAAAGATTTTTGAAGATGTGACGGAAGAGACCGGAACAGGAACGAATCGTCACCCCTTGACTTATATTCTGGAAGCAGCAGATGATCTTGCGTACAAGACCGCAGATATTGAAGATGCATTTGTCAAAGGATATATTTCTTATCAGAGGCTGGAAGACGCTTTGTATGAGTTGATTTTATGCTATGGAGATGAGGGATATAATCCATTGGAAAAATTACGGTCACTTTACACAAGAGGAAAAGAAAAAGGGGTTCGCAGTCCGGAAAGTTATGCGGTTAAGAACTGGCTGGTGCAGCTTCAGGGAGTACTGATTGGGTGTGCAACATTTGGTTTTACATCAAATTATGATGCAATTATGGCAGGAACCTATCAGAAAGATTTATTTTTTGGAACTTACGGAGAAAAGCTTATGGAGCTGCTGGGGACAATGGCATATAAAGAAGTCTTTTGTTCGCGGAGTATTTATAAAATGGAAATCATGGAATCTGTGATGCTGGATTTTCTGATGGAGCAGTTTGTCAGGTCAGTGCTGTATTATGATACGGAAGTGCCACTTGGTACCATTGATAAAAGAATCATTTCGTTTATTTCGGATAACTATCGCAATGCGTACCGTTTGCAGGCAGAGGGCAAGAGTGAAGCGGAGAAGTTGTATCTCCGCTTGCTGCTCGTGACAGATTTTATATGTGGAATGACAGACAGTTATGCAAAACGACTATATCAGGAGATGAAAGTAATTCTTTAGCAGGTCTATTTCAGATAGCGAAACCAATAACCGAACCGACCATAAGTATTCCGCTCTTCTTCGGAGAGGGAAAGCTGACTGTTATAGGAGTCTGTAAACTGTGAAAATCCAAATAGCTCGGCGGCACGGGACTCTCTTGGGTCATAAATTCCCGGAACACCGAGCCAATAATGACCACCTTCTTCGATGAGAAGGAGATGGTTGTAATTATAGTAACCATGAAGCAGAAAGCTATTGTTGGCAATGTTCCAGTACTTGCGCGGTAGGCGGGAGAGATCAGATCGTTGAATTTTATGTATAGACGTTTGCATTTGGGTCTCATCAGAGTTATTTTCTTCAACAGGAGGTTCAGCCTCATTGGACTTGGTTTCCTCATCAGAAAGTTCCGTGTCCTCATCTTTGCTTTCTTCCGCAGAAAGAGTAATCTCGTCAGTTCCTTTTTCTTCGATATGTTCTTCTGTGTCAGTAGAAATGGGTTCAGAGAGATATTGGATATCACGGGTATCAAATGTGACTTCCGGTACAGCTGCTACAAGGATTTCACCATGTGGAAGTAGAAGGAAGAATCCGTCAATCTGTTCAAGCGAAGATGTGTTTGGAAATAAAGATTCAGATAATGTCATTTTCTGTACGATTTTTTTGTTATCGCAGAAGACTTCAGAAAGCTCCTTTGCATTTACCTTGTCATTTTCTATGAAAAAAGCAGAAATTTTGAGAACATCTTCTCTGGCTACGGCTATGTTGCATGCGTTAAGTTGCAGATAACAGGAATGGAATTGCTTTGTGATTTTTAAAAACCCTGTATTGCGAAGTTTTTGATTATTTTTATATTCGTAGAGATAGTAAGTACCGGTCTTCATAAAGAATAAGTACCTCCGCCTTGTCTGTTTTTATATTAGTGTATTCAAAAATAGAGGAAAAAGAACTATGACAAAGTGGGATGGAAAGGAAAAGAATAGAAAGGGGGAGATGTCAGGGTGGATTTGGATGAAAAATATATGAGAGAAGCAATTCGTCAGGCGAAGAAAGCATATGCTCTGGAGGAAGTTCCGATTGGGTGCGTGATTGTTTATGAAGGGAAAATTATTGGACGAGGGTATAATCGGCGTACGATTGACAAAAATACACTGGCCCATGCAGAACTTCGGGCAATCAAAAAAGCAAGCAAGAAAATGAATGACTGGAGATTAGAGAACTGTACAATGTATGTAACTTTGGAACCGTGTCAGATGTGTTCCGGTGCAATTGTGCAGGCACGCATCAAGCGAGTTGTGGTAGGCTGCATGAATCCAAAAGCCGGATGTGCCGGGTCAATTCTGAACCTATTGGATATGAAGGAGTTCAATCATCAAGTAGAACTGACGACGGGAGTGTTGGAGAGTGAATGCAGTGGGATGATGAAGCAGTTTTTTCGGGAACTGAGGGAAAAGAGGAAGCAAGAACAGAAACCGTGAGAACTTTGGCAGAGAAAGATAGGGAAACAATAATAAAGGAGAGGGATTAAACCCTCTCCAATTTTTCTACGATTTTTTCAAATCCCATTGCATGTGATGCCTTTACAAGGATGGTGTCATTTTTTTTCAATACAGAATTCATTTCTGCAAAGAATGTGTCTTTGTCTGCATAGTGATGGACCTCAATTTCATTTCCGGCAGAAGTTGCTTCTGTAGCACCACGGGCAAGTTCTTCGGACAGTGTACCGATACAGATCAGGACATGAATGCCTGTCTTTGCGGTATGTACTCCGACTTCATAATGCATGGCCTTTTCGGATACACCTAATTCACCCATATCGCCGAGAATTGCAACAGTTCTTGTGTTTGCTTTGGACAGTACATCAATGGATGCTTTCATGGAAATCGGATTGGCATTGTAGCAATCATCAATAATTGTATATGTGTCTGTTTCAATCAGATGATTTCGTCCGGCAAGAGGCTTTAATACTTCGATGCCGGCTTTGATTTCCTTATCATTCATGCCGAGTGCATAACCAACAGCAATTCCTGCAAGTGCATTGTGTACCATGTGCTCTCCGGGGATGGAAATATGTGCGAAAAATGTGGACTTCGGTGTGACGAATCGGGCAGTTGTTCCGTGCAGCCCATTGTTTTCAATTTGTTCTGCACGATAGCTTGCGTTGTCGCCGAGACCGAAGTAAACTGGTTTGATGCTATTTTCAGGAATATACGTGATCAGTTTGTCATCGTCTCCGTTGAAAATGATGGTGCCATCTGGATTCATATAGGAGAACATCTCCGTTTTGGCTTTTAGAATACCATCGCGGGAGCCTAAGAGCTCCATGTGGGCAACTCCGATATTTGTGATTACGCAGATATCAGGGCGAGCCATTTTGGCAAGACGAGTCATTTCACCAAAATGATTGATTCCCATTTCGAGAACTGCAATCTCGTGTTCCTTTCGAATCTTAAAAATGGTAAGAGGAACACCGATTTCGTTGTTAAAGTTTCCTTCGGTTTTTAATACATTAAATTTCTGTCCGAGTATAGAGGCTATCATTTCCTTTGTACTTGTTTTCCCAACACTTCCGGAAATTCCTACAACTTTGATGTCCAGACTTCTGCGATAATGTTCTGCAAGGTCTTTTAATGCCTGTGTGCAGGACTCTACTAGGATATAGGGAAAAGATGTCTCTCCTAGATTCTCTTCAGAAATGGCGCAAAGAGCGCCAGCTTCGAAGGTTTTTGGAATAAAGGTGTGACCATCCACTCTTGCACCGCGAATAGCAACAAACAGGCTGTCTTTTTCCACTTTGCGGCTGTCGATTACGACGTTAGATACCTCTTTGTCAGAGAATGCGGAATCTCCGAAATAGATTCCACCACAGGCAGTCGTAATTTCTTTTAAAGTCATATGTTTCATAATGATAGAATTCCTTTTCTGTTTTTTGTGATTGCAGAAAAATTTTATTTGGTGTATCGTGCTTCTAAGGATTTTTGAATAATCAGTTCGCACAAATCACCATATTCAATGCCGGCAGCATTGGCTTCTTTTGGGAGAAGACTTGCGGCAGTCATTCCCGGAAGTGTGTTCACTTCCAGACAGTAGAGATTGCCCTTGTCATCCAGAAGGAAATCCGCACGGCTGTATACATTCAGTTTCAGTGCATGGAAAGCACGGACGGTCAGTGACTGCATCTTTTCAGAGATTTCCGAGGAAATATCCGCAGGGCAGACTTCCTGAGTTGCGCCGTCTTGATATTTATTTGCATAGTCGAAGAATCCGGTTTTTGGAATAATTTCAATTGGCGGGAGTGCATTGCCGTCGATGATACCGCAGGCAAATTCACGACCCTTGATGTATTCTTCGATGACAACTTCATCTTCATAGCGGAAAGAATTCTCTAATGCACTCTCGTATTCTTCCTGAGTATGAGCAATATATACACCGATACTGGAACCGCCGGAACAAGGTTTTACGACAACCGGAAGATGTAGTCCCAAATCTTTCAGAGCCTTTTTATTCTTGTTTTTATGGATGCAGACACCATTTGGTGTGTCTATGCCTGCCTGCAGGAAAATGTGCTTTGTGATACCTTTATCCATAGCGATTGCACAACCAAGAGAATCTGGACCAGTGTAGCGGATGCCAAGAAGATCAAAGGTTGCCTGTAGTTTCCCATTTTCTCCTTCTCCACCATGAAGACCAAGGAATGTGATGTCTGCCATACGGCAGAGTTCGATGACATTTGGTCCGAGGAAACAGTCAGACTGATCCGGACGGGATGCCCGGATCGCATCTAAATCGGGTTCTTCTGTACTGATGTTTTTTACAATATCCAGGCCGTGGTCTGGCAAGGTGAAGACGTCCTCTAATTTGTCTGGATCATATGGAAAGCCTATAAATACATCCAGAAGAAATGCGTCATGACCTTTTTCTAAAAGTGTGCGGCAGATACCGGCACTGGAAGAAAGAGACACATCGCGTTCTGTGCTTAAGCCCCCGGCTAATACGATAATTTTCATGATAATATACTCCTGTTTGTTACGTTATTATTCTGGTTGAGGTTATTTACTCATTTCATTTAGCAAAGCTTTTTTTGTGTCGAATAATTTCTGGGATAAATCCACATAAACCTTGTGGGGATTGAACAAACGCATAGTTTCATCCCATAAGGTTTCCTTTTCTGTCTTGCAGAAAGAAGCAATTTCTTTCACGGATGGAGATTTGTAAACGCACTCTCCATGAATGAAAATAGGTTTTAACAACTCTTTCATGTGATAGCTTCCGCCCGGCAGGTGGGTTTTCTTCCAAGTCGCCTCCGGATCGAAGAGCAGTAAATCTTCAGATTCGTCAAATGTCTCATCTACGAAACAAATCAAATCTGCACGTAGCTTACCGGTTTCTTTATCATATACACGATAAATAGTTTTGTTGCCCGGATTTGTAATTTTTTCTGTATTTTCGGAGAGTTTAATCTTTGGAATAAATTCTCCGTTTTCGTTCTGAATTGCAGCCAGTTTATAAACTCCACCGAAAGATGGACAATCTCTGGAAGTAATCAAATGTGTTCCAACTCCCCAAGAGGTGATTTTTGCACCTTGTACTTTCAAATCATGAATCAGGAATTCGTCTAAATCATTAGACGCTGCGATCACAGCATCTTCAAATCCTGCTTCATCTAGCATTTTTCTGGCTTTTTTGGAAAGATATGCCAAATCTCCGCTGTCCAAACGGATTCCGTAAGACTTGGAGGTGATTCCTTCTGCCCGCATTTCTTTGAATACACGAATGGCATTTGGAACACCGGATTTTAAGGTGTCATAAGTATCTACCAGCAGTGTGCAGGAATTGGGATATAATTTTGCATACTCTTTGAATGCGGTGTATTCGTCTTTGAAACTCATAATCCAACTGTGGGCGTGCGTACCCATAACAGGAACATCAAACATCTGTCCTGCAAGAACATTTGAGGTTCCTACACAGCCACCAATCATGGCAGCGCGGGCACCATACAGTCCGGCATCCGGCCCTTGCGCTCGGCGAAGTCCGAATTCCATGATACCGTCCCCTTGTGCCGCATAAACAACGCGAGAAGTCTTTGTTGCAATCAGACATTGATGATTGATGATATTTAAGATTGCGGTTTCAACAAGCTGGGCTTCCATAATCGGAGCAACTACTTTAATCAGTGGTTCTTTCGGGAAAATGACACTTCCCTCTTCAATGGCGTAAATATCACCGCTGAAATGGAACCCGCTTAAATAGTGAAGGAAATCCTCACTAAAAATGCCGAGTCCACGCAGATAGTCAACATCTTCATAAGAAAAGTTCAGGTTCTTAATGTATTGAATGACCTGGTCTAGACCTGCCATAATGGAATAGCCGCTCTTATTTGGATTCGTGCGGAAAAACACATCAAAGATGACAGTCTCGTTTTCCTGGGTTTCAAAGTAGCCCTGCATCATAGTAAGTTCATACAGGTCGGTTAATAAGGTCAGATTTGGCGTGTTCATAATCGCATATCCTTTCATTTTACCTGTATAGCGCAGGAGACAAAAGATAAAAGATGTTGCCTCCAAACGTTATGAATATTATAGAAAATAACTCTTTTATAATATACCACATCCTGAGGAAAAGTAAAATTAATTTTCCTGTTTTGGATGGTCCAAAAGGAGTTGAAGAGTTGCGGTGTAATCACGAAAATATTTACTGATTATTAAGCAGTCTCAAACTTTGCAAATATTTTCCGGAAGAAAATAGAATTTATATAGGCGATTCCGGAATATCCAATCACCAGCCATAAAAATCCGATGATCCTTAAATCAATAAATAAAGTTGCCAGTGTGGCCAACACTGAAATGGCGACAAGCAACAGTGTGTATGGCAGATGTGAAATAGCTAGTAAAAATGCATTTTTCAGGGATCCGAACAGGGTATTTTCAAACCGAGCAATATAAGGGAAGAGGTACAGCACTCCAATTAAATAAAGAAAGCTGATCGTAAGTGTTAATACCTGTAAAATTGTTCCGAATGGAGCAGCTATACCTGGCATAATTTGAAGATCTGTCCACAAAATTATTCCTACTGCCAGAACGATCAGCCAGGTAAGGGTGCCGATTTTGAGATTGTTTTTAAACGCCAGAAAAAAGCTGCGTATAATATAACTCTCTTCATTTTTGGCAGCTTTTAAAGCTACCGTGTATAAAGCCGTAAGGGAAGCTCCAATTGTTACAATGGGGATACAGCAAAGTAAAAATAAAAAGTTTAGAATGAACAAATCTGCTAATTTGGTCAGAAACTGCATAAGTGGGCTGTCTAAATTAAATAAACGCATAAGAAATCTCCTTAAATGTAATAATCAAATGACACTTTGTTGTATTTCATGTACACATAAAACATTGGGTCATTTCTCTCTAATGTGATATTATACAATATTTCTGTTGATTTTGCACGGCTAATGTCAGAAAGCAATCGGTGTGTAAGATTTTCTGGATATTGTACATCTCATGTGCTAGAATGAAAGGCAGATGATTTATTGAATAAATATAGATAGTAAAGAGAGGATTTTATTATGATTCGCTTTTTGGTCATTGCAATATTTCTTATTACGTTTCTGGTTTTATCCATTCCGGTGTTTTTTGTGGAATGGGTGATTGGGAAGATTAGTCGTAAGAAAAGAGATTATTCTGCGCTTCGGATTGTACAGTGGGGATTTAAGTGTATTCTGAAAGTGACAGGAGTGGAAACGATTGTAATTGGAGAAGAGAATATTCCTGATGAGCCGGTACTTTATATTGGAAATCACAGAAGTTTTTTTGATATTTTGTTGACGTATTCCAGATGTCCGAGGCTGACAGGATATATTGCAAAAAAGGAAATGGAAAAAATTCCGTTGCTGTCTACATGGATGCGGTTCGTATACTGCCTGTTCCTCGACAGAGAGAATATCAAAGAAGGACTGAAGACGATTCTTCAGGCAATTGAATATATAAAGCAGGGAATTTCTATTTGTATTTTCCCGGAAGGTACGAGAAATAAAGGTGAAGAACTCAGTATGCTTCCATTTAAAGATGGAGCATTTAAAATTGCGACCAAAACCAATTGTGCCATCATTCCGATTTCGATGAACAATACAGCAGAGATTTTTGAAAATCATTTTCCGAAAGTGAAACCGACCAAAGTGATTATCGAATATGGAAAGCCTATTTATCCCGATCAGCTTGATAAAGAGACGAAAAAGCATATTGGAGCATATGTGCAGGATATCATTCAGACGACAATTAATAAGAATGCAGAATTGCTGTAGGAATATGTTGTTCGGCAACAAAAATAATGAATGAGAGAGTATGATGAATTAATGAAGAATAAAATACAATTAAGGAATTCCCTTCTGTTGCTATTGACTGCAACAATCTGGGGGGTGGCATTCGTGGCACAGAGTGTGGGAATGGAATATGTGGGGCCATTTACGTTTAATATGGTCCGAAGTATTATCGGAGGAATTGCGCTGATTCCGTGCATCTTTCTTTTGGACAAGACGGCTTCCACAAAAAAGGAAGAACGCACCATGGAAGAAAAACAACAGTCAAGAAAAACGCTGATTATCGGAGGAATTTTGTGTGGCATATTATTGGCGTTTGCGGTGAACTTTCAGCAGATTGGAATCCAGTATACGACAGTCGGAAGGGCAGGATTCATTACTGCGTGTTATATTATTATTGTACCGCTAATTGGCATGACATTTTTTAATAAGAAATGCGGTTCTATGATCTGGATTGCAGTCGTTCTTGCTTTAGCCGGTCTTTATCTTCTTTGTATTACAGAAGCGTTTGAAATTGGACAGGGTGATTTTTTGATATTGATCTGTTCGTTTCTGTTTTCTTTACATATTTTAGTAATAGATCATTATTCTCCCCTTGTGGATGGGGTAAAAATGTCGTGTATACAGTTTTTTGTTTGTGGTGTGATTTCTGCAATTCCGGCATTTTTGACAGAACAAATCAAATTGTCTAACATTGGACAGGCGTGGGGTTCGCTTCTTTATGCAGGAGCCCTTTCTTGCGGGGTGGCTTATACATTGCAGATTGTAGGTCAGAAAAATATGAATCCGACAGTTGCATCACTGATTCTCAGTTTAGAATCTTGTATCGCAGTGCTTGCCGGTTGGCTCATTCTTGGGGAAAGGCTGACAACAAGAGAATTTATTGGTTGTGTGTTGATGTTTATTGCAATTATACTTGCACAGTTGCCGGAAAAAAGATTTCCCAAAATCAAACAATGATGAAGGATGAAATGGGAGAAGAAGGGTGTGAAAATCCCAGCTTCTCCTATTTTTATTTACTCAAAATGAACTTAGAATTCATATAGGTATATCTCCTAAAT
>JAHHTO010000049.1 GCA_020024595.1 Schaedlerella sp. | reverse complement strand
AACAGGAATCTCCTCACCCTTCTTGTCTCGTAGAAAAAATGGATCTAACTGATTTTTATCCAACATTTCTTCTAACTTCGCTTCTCGCAGTGAAAGTCCTACACACTTTTCTTCACCTTCAGTCAACTGAAATTCCATTCGAGCCGCAAACTGATTACCATTTGGAAGCCGATTACTTGTAATTACGCGATAGCGTCCGGCTTCTGCATCTAATAGAACATCACCTTGATATCCTTCTCCGATTTTCAAAGTTTTCCATTCTTCTTTTCCTACACTTTTCGCAAGAGACCAATTCTGCATATAGCTCCAACAGGTATCATCCTCACTGTATATCTTGATTGTTCCCAGCCGCTTCTTTCTCTCTTCATTTTGGACTGTAACAAATGTTCCCTGTTTCCAATACTGTGCTTCTCCCGTTACAGGATCAAGCCTTGCCGGAATACCAAAGGTTCTTGCCATCGCTACAAATAGAACTTTTTTTGATTCCGAAGTTCCCATATGATACTCCATACATCCAAAAGGCGTAGTGAAAATTTCATGATATTCTCTTGAATTCACTTCTCGGACATGCTCTTGAATCCACTTCCAGATTTGTTCTGGCTGTTTTTGGAAACAATGCTTTTCTTCTTCTGAAAATGTATGCTCGATTTTTTTACGGTACTTCTTTAAAGATTCAATGGAAACTCTCGGATTTAAAATATAAGGAACAAAAATTTCTTTTCCAAATGATTCTTGATACAAAAGAGCACACGCAAGATGTTCTTCCAAAACGTCCGCCTTGCAATCCCGAAAATCTTTGATGGTGAGTTGAGAAAGCATCCATTCTTTCTCCTCTTTTGTGCCAACAGAACTATCTAAAAATTGTTGAACTTCTTTCGCATTTCCTCTGCTTAACAGAATTGCTCTTTCTTCCTCTTCTCCCGGAAAATCCGCTACTTTTCGGAGTCGCTTTTCCACCGCTTTTTCAAACTTTTTCTTTCCCTCGACCCTCTGTTCTTCTGTCGGCTTCTTTGTATGAATCTGAGTTCCCCGCGGTGCATTCATATCAAAAGAGTCCCAGATATCTAGACTTTTACTGTTCTCCAATACAAGTGTATATTCTGTTTCTTTTGCCGCATCTACAATGATTTCTGCATAATACTCATCTTTTACTGCAGAAACAAACAGACTTCCAAAACCTGTTTTCAAAACGGCTCTTCCCAAATTGTCTGTTTCTTTACATGCAACCGGAACCAATTCTGCGTAGTTTAAAAGTTCAAAAGAAACCTTAGCTCCTAAGACCGCTCTTCCTTCTCTGTCTTTTACACAAATGCTCAGACGCGTTGTCTTTGCATATTGCTCCAGCTGATTTACTGCTGTTGTAATCCCATTTTTTTCAATAATCTCTCCATCCACTATCTGACTTCCAAATATCCTGGAATTGATCATCATTGCTCTGGAAGAAGCATTCAAAAACCACCCCTGATCCAAAATTTCTTCTGGTTCACATGCTCCCAGGAAATGCCATGCACCATCACACCACACTTCTACCCATGCATGATTATCATCACAATGAGCCCAGCGGTGAGCATATATCTGACGAGCCGGAATTCCGATGCTTCGAAGTACATTTACTACAAAAACAGATTCCTCACCACATCTTCCAAATGCACCTCTCCATACACCTTCTGCCGACATCGTACGATCATCTGTTGCTTGATAGGTTGCTTCTTCGGCACACCAGTAATTTGCCTCCAGAATCGCATCTTCCATTCCTTTTCCTCTTACACGTTCCCACAAAGGCTGTGAAAATAGTTCCCTGCAAAAGGTAAGAGATTCCGTATTCACACGATGAAAAACAACATAATCCAAGAAAATTTCCTCTGGAATTTCCTTCGTTTTTTCCCAAGGTACTTCCTGACATAATTTTTTTCCATGTTCTGCAAAAGAACGAAACATTTCGTAAGAATAATCTACCGAATCACTCAATGGCATATTGCTGTATAGATACTTCAATAACAATGCAGTTTCCGCTTCTTCCTGTTCAATACGCAGATATACATCCTGTTCTAGTTCCGGCACTTCTTCTTTCAACCGAAGATACTGGTGCCTTATCTTCTCCTCTGTCTGCTTTGACCATTTCATTTATTCTTTCTCCTTCATCATATAATACAGGGTGGATACTGCCGCGCCTGTCGCCCCTTTCGGTTGACCAGCATACAACGGACAGTCAACCCAGGCCGTTCCTGCAATATCTACATGAATCCAAGGTTTTTCTTCTGTAAAAGCACGAATAAATAATCCCGCTGTGATCGTCCCACAATAATCACGTCCCATATTCTTGATATCAGCAATCTCACTTTCGATCATTTTTTCCTGTTCTTCATAGATCGGAAGTCTCCAGTATCGCTCTCCACTTTTTTCAAACCCTCTCTCAAACTCCTGATAAAAGTTTTCATCATTTCCGAGCGTTCCCGCTGTCGAAAAACCGAACATGTTGACAACGGCTCCCGTTAAAGTGGCAATATCTAGAATCCGGTCGACTTTTTCTTTTTTTACAAGATACGAGACCGCATCCGCCAGAATCAAACGACCTTCTGCGTCTGTATTACAGATTTCGATCTTCTTGCCACTGTATGAAGAAATCACATCTCCCGGGACAAGACTAGATGTACTGATTCTATTTTCACACATCGGAATCGCTGTTACCACATTCACAGCTACCTTTTGTTTTGCTAAAGCATACATAGTCGCTGCGACAGCCGCACCACCTGCCATGTCGCCTTTGATACCCATCATAGAATTTGCCGGTTTCAGACAATATCCTCCCGTATCACAAGTGACTCCTTTTCCTACCAGCCCAGTCACTTCTCCTCCCGGATTTCCTTTATAACTCATAATCAAAAGGCAGGGAGGATTCTCACTGCTTTTCCCAACACTTGTCAAGGCATGCATCCCCATCGCATTGAGTTTACTGTAAACAAGAAGTTCACAGGAAACCGAAGTCTCTTCCATTTTTTCCAAAATCGTTCTGGCAAAATCCATAGGATGTAAGAGGTTTCCTGGTGCGTTTACCATATGTCTTGCCCAAGTCTGAGCCTCTCCGAGCACGATTCCTTCCTTGCAAAAAGCATCTGCTTCTGAAAGCTGAAACTCTTTAATGCCTGTGATAGTTATTTCCGGAAGTTCCATTTCGGTTTCTCCCGGAAGCAAAACTTCATAGATTCCCTCATAAATTCCTTGAACTGCCAGACAGATCGAGGAAAGTTCTGTTTCGCGAATCAATGGTTCCATATCCACTTGATAAGATGTAATTTGATGTACTTTCATCTTTTTTGCAGCACAAGCCAAAAGTTCTTTCACATTACGAAGAGTAACCTTTTCCTTCCCCATTCCAACAAGAAGTTCCACACACCCTTTCTGAGTGACCTGAATGTTTGTTTCCTGATATGCATCTGTTACAAACATTCGTGCCTCGTCTCGAATGAAAGAAATATGATGTGCTTTCTCCGTATATTTACCAATTTTTATCATATCGGCTCCCTTCTAAGTCAAATGTTTAAATCCTTTTCCAATTACTTTTTCTGCTTCTGATACAATCACGAGTGCATCTGGATCTTCCTTCCGTATTTTCTTCTGTAAAATCTCACACTCTTTTTTTTCCGTAACACAAAGTACAACTCTTTGCACTTCACTGGAATAGCCACCTTCTCCTTTTAAGACAGTTACACCAACTTTCCGGTTTAAAAATACTTGTCGTACTTTATCCGTCGATTTTGCCACGATAATCATCAGATTCTTTGCCTCTGCGCCTTCTAAAATCTGATCCATAAAGAGACCTGAAATATATACTGCTACGACAGCATAAAGGAGACTGTCAATGTTTTTATATACAAATCCGGATGCGATCACAACCGCAATATTCAATCCCGATATCCATTTTCCTACCGGAAATTGCGGATTGCATTTCTGCAGAATCAATCCCAGCAGAGAAATTCCTCCGGTATTTGAATTTCCCATATGTACCAGAGCTAATCCTGCTCCCATCATTGCACCGCAAAACATGGCTGCAAGGAGCGGATTCCCATGATAAGCCTGCAAATGAACGACCACAAAGTCCGTCACTACCGAAAGCAATGCGGTCGATGCCAATGTTCGTAGGACAAAATCTTTCGTATAATATTTTTTCCAGACAATCAAAACAAGAAGAGGAATGTTGAAAATAAATACAAAAAAGCCAATTGGACATCCTGTAAGATAATTGATCAAAATTGCAATTCCACTGGCACCTCCCGGTGCGATCTGATGTGGCGTTGCAAACGAATTAATCCCAACTGCGTACAGTAACACACCAATAAGATTATATAAAATACATTTCATAAACAACTATTCCTTTACCGCCCCGGCAGCAAGTCCTCCCTCTACCTTTTCCTGAAACAGTAAATAGATGACAAGTGGTACTGCTACTGTTATTACGATTGCAGCCATCAACGGGCCGTAATCACTTCCACGTTCCCCATTAAAATTCAACAACCCAAGAGCAATTGGTTTCAGTTTTTTATCATTGATGAACAATAACGGGAACAAGATATTATTCCATGCTCCTAAGAAGTTAAAGATTGAAATTGTGGAAAGTGCCGGCACTGTCATTGGCAACATCACATATCTATAAATCTGGAAATAAGAAGCTCCATCGATCAGCGCCGCTTCTTCCAAGGATTTATTGACACCTTTCATAAAGTTTGTAACAACCAGGATGCTAAACGGAAGATTAAATGCAACATAAATCATAACTAGCGCAGCCACGTTATTTTTCAGATTCAACGCACCAATAATATAAGAAACCGGAACAAGAACAGTGTGTACCGGCACCATCATTCCTACCATAAAGAAAAGCAACATACCCTTGCTCCATTTAAATTGAAATCTGGATAACACATACGCCGCCATAGATGATACGATCGCAAGGACGATCACCGTTGCTCCTGCCTGAATGACACTGTTTAGAAAGTAGTGACTCATGTTCGCATTGGTCCATGCCTCTGCATAATTTCCCCATTGTGGAATTTCTGGGAGTGCAAATGGATCCGCAAATATTTCAACCTTATTTTTGATCGACGACAATAACGTAAATAACATCGGTGCTGCAAACACAGATGCTGTAAGAATCAACAGCACGTACATGATGATTTTCTGACCATTTATTTTTTTCTTCATCTGCCTTCCCTCCTATACATCTTTCTTTCTTCCGGTAAGGAAATTGCTTCCCAGTGTTCCCGCAATACAGATTAACATAATGATGATACCGATCGCACTTCCCACACCATAATGATTGTACTTAAACGCTTCGTTATACATCAATGTTGTAGGCAAGTTTGTCAGACCATTTGGTCCTCCACCTGTCATGGCAAATACAAGGTCAAACACCTTCACCGATCCAATGATATCCATTAAAATACACATAGACAAAATCGGTTTCAACATAGGAATTGTAATATGGAAAAACCGTTTCACAGGAGTCGCTCCGTCAATTGCAGCAGCTTCATATACATCATCTGGGATTGTAGTAAGTCCTGCAAGAATAATAACCATATAGTAACCTACTCCCGCCCAGACATTTACGAATATGATTGTGTTCATTGCCGTTGAAGGTTCAACGAGCCATGGGGTTACAAGACTGCTTAGACCAACTGCTTCTAAAAGTGAATTAAAAGAACCTGTTGGCATGAAAATAAAATACCACATCAGTCCAACTGCTGTCAGCGGAAATACAGTCGGTACAAAAAACAAAGCTTTAAACAAGCGATAACCTTTACATTTTGTATTGATTGCAACTGCCATCAAAAGTGCGATCGGCGTATGAAAGAGCACACTAATAATTACCATACTTGCCATATTCTTTAACGCTAAAATAAAGTCCGCACTTTTAAACGCTGCTATATAATTCTGTAATCCAACAAATTGTGGTGTGGATCCTGCAATTCCGTTCCAGTTTACCAAAGAAAAATATACAGATCCAATGATTGGTATAATCTGAAATAACAGATAAATGACGAGTGCTGGAACGATAAACAGGAGCACTCCCATTTTTGTTTTTTTACTTTTTATTGTGATCATCTAGAGACCTCCTCTTTTATCAAAAATGCCCTATTACGGTGAACAGGGCATTTTTTAATATCCTTTTTATTTATTGCTGTCTACTTCGCTCTGAATTTCTTTTGCTGCTGCTTCTGAATCCACTCCGGTAAACATGCTCGCAATAGAGTTTCTTGTTCTGTCCTGCATAGATGTAACTGGGTCAAAATCAAATACGTCTACAGCAATTCCCTCTGAAGTTCCTCCAAGTTCTACATTATCTGCAAACAACGGAGATACCTTGCTATCATCCAGTTCAATGTCCGTTCTTGGAATCAAAAATGCTGCTTCTTCTGCAAAACGTTTTGCTGCTTCTTTATCTGTGAGCATTTTCAAAAGTTCTATAGTTAATTCCAACTCTTTTCCTTCTAATTTTCCACTTAGCATATACGGAGACAGTGTCTGCATATCTTCATTTTTAAATTCTGGCTTTTCCTCAAAGTATGGAAATTTTGCTACCGCAATACTTTCGTGCACCGGAGTTTCTTCCGGATCTTCAAACGTACCGATATTCCATGGTCCTGTAATTACCATCGCTGCTTCGCCTTGTTGGAACTGTGTCATCGCAATGTTATCTGTCATACCTGCAGCATTTTTATCAAAGGCTCCAAGATCAATCAATTCTTTTACAAATCCTAATGTTTCTACTACATCTGGATCTGTCCAGTTTTTCTCTCTTAATCCAAGTTCCTTTGCAGCCTCTGTTCCAAGCCATTTGTAGAAAATCTGATCATGCAAATGTCCTGCCATATAAGTGGTCTGACATCCCATAGCAATCGGAATCACTCCGCTATCCTTTAATTTTGTAATTGCATCTTTAAACTGTGTCCATGTTTCTGGGAATGTGGTGATTCCTGCCTTCTCAAATAAATCTTTATTATAGTATACACCGAGAAGTCCTGATTCCATTGGAATTCCATAGACTCCTTCTTTTCCAGGAACTTTATAATAAGAAAGCGCACCTTCTGTAAATCCATTCCCCCATTCTGGATCTTCTTCCAAATATGGTGCCATATCTAAAATCAAACCATTGTCAATATACTCGGATAAATTTGCAACGCCCTGAATACGGAAAATATTTGCCATTGTTCCAGAAGCAATATCCGTAGAAAGAATATTGTTAAATGCTGATTCATCTCCCTGAGAGTCATCAATGATTGTTACTTCTGGATGTTTTTCCTTGAATTCATCCAAAATATCATTATAGATTTCCACCTGTTTCGTTGTACCGGCCATTCTTGTTAAAAGACGAATGGTGATACCATCTCCGTCTCCTTTCGCGCTTCCTTTGCTTCCGCAGCCCGCAAAAAGTCCGAAACACATTGTTCCAACTAAAAGGCTCGCTGCAACTTTTTTTAACTTCATAATCAGTTCCTCCTTTTCGTTCTTTCCAAACTTATCTTTCTGTTCACAGTATAAAAAATATTAGTTCTAATAACAATGTACTTATTCTCACTTTTTTGTACATTTTCCTTATTAATTTGACTATCCTTATAGTTCCATTGTATAATTTGTATAGGAGGGGCAAATTTATGAAACAACGAGTAAAAGACTTAAAGAAACATTCGATACGATATAATATTTTTTTCAGTATGGTTTTCTCGTCAGCTCTCTTTATGATCTTCCTTTCTTTGGGAACCTCTTACTTATTTTTAAGGAACAGCTTTTCCCTACGAAACGAGGCATCTTTTCAGCAACTGGAATACATATCCGACCACCTCTCTATCATCTTGGAGAGTACAGAAAATTACACCAAAAGCATTATCACGAATTCAGATATACAGCAGTTCATGAACGAAGCACTGGAGGATCCTCTCAGAAGAAATTTTCAGAAAGATGATAAAAAAATAAAGCAATCTATTTTACAGATTATACAATCAACTTCCTTTATTCATTCTGTCACTTTGTATACAAAGGACAGTACTCCTTTGATCGCTACAGAACCTTATTCTCAAAGCCACTTGTCTTTCCCTTTCCCAACCACACCTTCTTGGGTCATAGGGGAGAAGCAAGATTTGATCAATCCGAGAAAAAAAGTTTCTGTTCTGTCACTACAATCACCGTTTTATGATATTCGTTCCGGACAGCTACTTGGATATGTAGAAATCTCGATTCCAGAATCACAGATTGCGAATATCTATCGAAACGCTACAACGGAAGATACTGTGCTGATCATTGATAAAAACGGAATCATTCAAAGTTGCGAAAATACCTCCCTGCTTCATTCCTTGTATCCTTTTGCAAAAGACCTCGCTCTAGGTAATCATGCAAATGCACAACTGACTCACTCCACTTTGATTTTTTTTGAATATTTTCCGGAACTGGAGTGGTACATCCTCAATGAAGTATCACTGTTCTCCTTTCTTCAACCGTTATTGACACTGTTTTTGATTGCAATATTCCTTACGATATTATCGCTTCTTTTATACGTAGGTGTATCTCACAGAATTTCTCTACGGATCACCGCACCTTTGCATCGTCTCGTACTTCATATTGAGGAAATGCAAGATGGAGAATTACGTACCATTGAAGAAATCCCAGGCATCACGGAAATCGAGACCTTGGCACATTCTTTTAATAACATGATTTCTGTACAAAATGAAATGAAACATCATTTATTGGAAGCAGAGAAGCTGAAACGCGATCTGTCATTTAGTCTCCTCCAACAACAGGTTAATCCACATTTTTTATATAATACACTGGATAATATTTGCTCGTTAGCCGAGTTAGAAGAAAAGGAGACACTCATCCAACTCGTGATTAATTTATCCTCTTTCTATCGATCCTGCCTTAGCAACGGAAAAATGCAGGTTACTTTGGAACAGGAACTCAACATCTCCAGATCCTATTTGGAAATTTTGCACATTCGCTATCCAAATAAATTTACTTACAAAATTACCTGCCCGGAAGAATTGAAAGACTGTTCCTGCATAAAGCTTCTTTTACAACCTATCATTGAGAACAGTATTTATCACGGGATTAAAGAATTAGACAGAGAAGGAACGGTCCTTATTACTTGCATTCCGGTAGAGAAAGAGATTCATATCATCATCCAAGACAATGGGATCGGGCTTACCTCCGAAGATTTCGAGCAGATCTGGGTACAAGAAAATGATCACTTCGGAATCAAAAATATCCACCAGCGGATTCAGCTTTACTACGGGGAAGCATACGGTCTTTCCATAGAAACACCGCCCGAAGGAGGATGTAAAACAACCATTATCATTCCAAGAAAGGAGGCGTATTCATGCCATTAAATGTTGTAATCGCTGACGACGAATACTTTATACGCAAAAGAATCATCAAACTGATTCCATGGGAGAAGCTGCAGTTAACTTTAGTCGGAGAAGCCGAAAATGGAGATGAAGTTCTTTCTCTCCTTGCTGACAATCCGGTTGATCTCCTGATTTTAGATATTAAAATGCCGAAATTATCCGGTATAGAAGTTGCAGAATATGTACATCAGCATACTCCTCATACTCATATCATCATTCTTTCCGGCTATGATGATTTTCATTATGCTCAGTCTGCAATACGTGCCGGTGTGAAAGAGTATCTCCTAAAGCCTGTACAGCAAGAAGAGTTGCTGCAAGCGATTCAATCTTGTATTTCCTCCATTGAGATTCGGTCTGATATTCATAATCGTCTACAGCTCTACGAACAATATGAATGGAATCAGCAGCTTTCTGCCGTCCGGGATGGTTCTCGCACTTATGAAGATTTTTGTGTCTCATATCCGGAATTTGCAAAATATAAATACAGTATCTACTGCACGATGTATGCAGAAAAATCCCCATTACAAAAAGCAAGCGAGCTGAGCGAGAGATTGAATCAGACAAATCTTGTCTGTGTCCATTCTCAGGAAAGTGAATATATCTGCATCCTTCAAATTTTTGTTCTTGAAAAAGAAGACTTCAAACAAATAGACAACATATTTTCTGATTTTATCCAAAATCAAGAACACTACGTCTATCTGTACCTGGATGAAGTATTCTCTACCCATAGCAGTTGGACTGCTTATTATCAGCGTTCCCTTCACCTAATTATGGAACGTTATTTTTCCACTGCCCCAACCCTGTACATTCGCTATTCACATCGCGCCATACCCAAATTTGAACAGGAAGTCTTATTATTGCGTAAAGAACTGAGTGCCGCCCTTCACACCAATGAAGAAGAGGTCCTTCGCCAGTATTTGAAACAGGTATTCCAATCTCTTCGCGAAAAAAAGAATTGTACTTATCTGTCTCTTGTTATTACAGAAATCTTTACGATTTATCATTTATATTTTCATATCCCAGAGCAGCTCACACAATCTGTTTCAGACTTTGCTGCTTCGATCCTTGCAACAGAACATTCTCTGGATGTTTTGGAGGCCGAAGTACTCTTTTATGGATTGGAATGCATTCAGAAAATAGAAACCGTTCCTTCCGATGTGGTTGTCTGCCGCAAAATAACGGAGTACATAGAGGCACACTTTTGCGATCCGACTCTATCTGTCTCTGAAATTGCCGAAAATCTGGGAATGACAGCCTCCTATCTTGGAAGTATTTTCAAGAAAGTACATCACTGTTCTATTTTGCAGTACCTTTCAAACCTTCGGATAGAGACTGCAAAAAAACTTTTGAAAGATGGCGATTTGAAAATCACGGAGATTGCTGAAGCATCAGGCTACTCCGATGTCTACTATTTTAGCAAGAAATTTAAAAAGGCTTGTGGATGCTCTCCTAAAACATACGCAAACTCCAATCAGTTTTGAATGTTATTTTCTATATTGATATTTTGTTTTATAACTGACAAGTTCTTGCCATATAGTTTTGAATACTATATAATAACAATATCGAGGTGATAACATGAATATTGATTCCAACCATATATTAGAAAGCATTCTGGAAAGTCTTTCTCGGATTGACTACATTCATTCCGAAGAAATTCCCGATATTGAACTGTACATGGACCAGGTCACTACTTTTATGGATACGCATCTTTCCTCCACAAAACGATATGAGGACGATCGGATCCTGACCAAGACCATGATCAACAACTATGCCAAGAACAATCTGCTTCCACCGCCGAATAAGAAAAAGTATTCCCGGGAGCATATTCTTGTACTGACATTTATCTATTATTTTAAAAATATTCTTGCCATCAAGGATATCGAAACATTATTAAAGCCTCTCACAGAAAAGTATTTTCAAACAGACGGCAATTTAAATCTTACATCCATCTATGAAGAAATCTGCTCCGTGGAAAAGGCTCAGATTCCGGCATTGAGTGAAGAGATGAAAGAGACTTTTGCACGGGCACAGAATGCTTTTCCAGAGATACCGGACGCCGAGCGCACATACTTGCAGACACTGTCTCTCATCTGCAGTCTCGGCCTTGATGTTTATGTCAAAAAACAAATCATAGAAAAACTGTTGGATGAACTTCCTGAATTCAAGGACTCTATGCCAAAGGATAAGAAATAAGCCGGTGTACACTCCCCTGCCAAATCGACATCTAGCATTCTGCACAAATAAAAAAACTACAGTACCTGTTTGAAAATGTACTGTAGTTTTTCTTATGGTTCTGATTCTTTCTGACGCTTACTCTTTTGCTTCCTCGATCCTGTTAAATACCATGTCATACCCATCATTTCCATAATTCAAAGAGCGATTGACACGACTGATTGTTGCTGTAGAAGCTCCGGTCTTCTCTGCAATTTCCAGATATGTCCGCTTTTCTCTCAGCATCTTTGCTACTTCAAACCGCTGAGAAAGCGACAACAATTCATTGATTGTACAAATATCTTCAAAAAACGTATAACACTCTTCTTTATCCTTCAAGCTCAGTATCGCATTAAAAAGATAGTCTACGGACTCCGTTCTTATTTTTTTACTCATATTCCCGTTCTCCCTTGTCATTCAAAGACTATTTATTATATTAGCACACTAAATTCTTAAAGTCTACCTCTTTAGAGAATTTTTATATTACATTTTTATAACAGTTCAAATATGGTTTCAACTTCTCCCAGTCAGTTGTAACAATCAATTCTTCCGGAAAATCACATGCTTGTAATATCTCTTGCACATAACAGAAATTTCCCGCATCTACATCTACATGTGCATCACTTCCAGTGGTTACTGGCACTTCATATTGTTTGCAATATTCAAGCATTTTTTTAAGATTCTCATGTGTTCCCTTGCGAAAACTTGCCGGACGCAGAGAAGAATTATTCAACTCCAGCAGCGTCCCAGTCTCTTTGGCTGCTTTCACGATTGTTTCATAGTCAACCGGAAATCTTCCATCATCTGGATGTCCGATGATATTGATATATGACTTTTTCATAACTTCTACATAAGCCTGCGTGTTTTCCTCTTTACTGTGTTCTAATCCATAGCATGGGGCATGAATACTTGCCACCACAATATCCAGCTCCCTGCATACATTTTCCGGAAGATCTATCGAACCATCCGGCGTCATAATGTTCACCTCTGCTCCAAACAACATTCTGACACCATCCATATCCCGTGGTATCACATCCAGATTCTGAAAATAGTACAATCCGCAGGTACCCGGCATCTCAGGTGCATGCTCTGTCAGAGCCATTGCAGTCAGCCCCTTTGCCTTTGCCGCTGCTGCCATCTCCCGAATCGTACTGTATGCATGTCCGCTCATCAAACTGTGCGCATGTGTATCTGCTATAAATTTCATATTATCTTCGCCTCCATCACTCTGTTCTGCTTATCAATTATAACATATTTTTACACCGATATACAAGAATTGTGCCAGACGACCTCTTTGAAAACCAGCCTGGAAATCTTCCACATTCTTCCCACAAAAAAAGAGCCACATTACTGTGACTCAAAGGGGAAAAAGTTTATGAAAAAGTGTTCTTATTTATTTATGAACAACTTTAGTATATCTTTCAGTTGTGTAAAATATATGATACATTTTTGAACGGATTGTAAACAAACCTATAATATTCTGTGAAATCACTCTTTTACTGCGGTTTCTGCAAATTCCGTAGTTACAAGTTTTTCATATTGCGGCCGTTTTGTCAATTCTCCTGCCTCCTCTAAAATATCACAGAGGAGATTGAAACTTTCTTTTTCAAAAATCAAATCAGCCTTCCATGTATCCTGTTCATAATATCTGGTAACGATTGCTGTAATTGTCGCCAAATCTGTCTCTGGAAACTGTGGTTCAATCACCTTCGCAATTTCTTCTGGCGTATGGTTCTGCACATAATCCATGCCTTTTTGCAGTGCATTGGTCATTCCCTGAATCACTTCCGGGTGCTTCTTGATATAACTCTTTTTCGCTGAAAATGCTGTATACGGCACAAACCCACTCTCTTTTCCAAGTGACGTAACAACTGTCCCTTTCCCTTCTGCTTCTAGCATGGTTGCCCCCGGTTCAAATTCTACCGTATAATCTCCAACACCTTCCGCAAAGGCAGCGGCCGTAGAACCAAAGTCAATATTTTGATTGATTTCCAGATCCTTCTTTGGATCGATGCCATTCTGTTTTAAAATATATTCAAATACCATCTGTGGCATGCCGCCTTTTCTTCCACCCAGTACAGTTGCATCTTTTAAGTCCTCCCATTTAAAATCTTTCATTTCCCGTCGTGCTACAAGAAAATTTCCCGCCCGTTGTGTCAGCTGGGCAAAATTGACAACATAATCATTTGCGCCTTCATTATAAGTATAAATGGAAGACTCAGACCCCATAAATCCGATTTCTGCCTCACCGGAAACCACTGCGGTCATTACTTTATCTGCTCCAAATCCACATACCAGATGCAAGTCAATTCCTTCTTCTTCAAAATATCCTTCTTCCACAGCAACATACATTGGTGCATAGAAAATAGAATGTGCCACTTCATTCAATGTAACTTTCTCTAAAGAAGTTTTCATTTGATTTTTTGAAACACATCCCGGCAAAAGTACTGCCAGCATGCTCAATGACAACATCACGGCAAATATGCGTTTCTTCATAATACCCTCCTGCTTGCAAATTCCATTACACTTTTCTATCACAATATGCCGGAGATCCGAAATAGTGAAAGAACAAAAATGACCAGTTCCCATATTTCTTCTTTACATAAAAAGAGATTTGAAAATATCTTTCTCAAATCTCTTTCAAAAGCTCAATTTTTGATTATCTGTCTGCTATGTCTTCTGAATCAATCACTCATAGTCATCCTCGTCTGAATCATCATAATCGTCTTCATCGTCATAATCATCCTCTTGGTTTCTGGATGTAATCACCAGAATAATCAAAAGCAATGCGAGTATTGTACATCTTTTAGTGATATGCAGAACACCCAGATCTTCACCACGTTTCATGAATACAAACACTCCACTTCCCAGATAAAGAACGACCGGAAGAAGGTATGCAACAATACTACGGCTGTTCTGCAAAATCAAAAGGAAAAGTCCTGATACCAACATACAGATCGCCAAAACAATGTAGGCTATCCCATCAGTAAGTTTTCCGCCGGATGCAACACTGTCAAGTCCACTCAAAAACCCCTGATATCCAAAAT
>JAHHTO010000048.1 GCA_020024595.1 Schaedlerella sp. | reverse complement strand
GGAGAGCATCTGCCTTACAAGCAGAGGGTCACAGGTTCGAGCCCTGTAGGCCCCACTATATGGATGGATTCCCGAGTGGCCAAAGGGGGCAGACTGTAAATCTGTTGGCAACGCCTTCGAAGGTTCGAATCCTTCTCCATCCATTAGCCATCAGGCTTAGGCCGATGTGGCTCAATTGGCAGAGCAGCTGATTTGTAATCAGCAGGTTATCGGTTCGAGTCCGATCATCGGCTTATCTCATAGGAGATAAAAATTAAATATCGCGGGGTGGAGCAGTCTGGAAGCTCGTCGGGCTCATAACCCGAAGGTCGTAGGTTCAAATCCTGCCCCCGCAACTCAAGACTTTTAGTCTTATGCCCAGATAGCTCAGTTGGTAGAGCAGAGGACTGAAAATCCTCGTGTCGCTGGTTCGATTCCGGCTCTGGGCATTTTGTCTGCAATAAAATGCATTACAATAATATATGGGCGTGTAGCTCAGGTGGTAGAGCACTTGACTTTTAATCAAGTTGTCCGGGGTTCGAATCCCCGCACGCTCATTGCTTTTTAAGTAATTTAAAAGAGTTCATTAGAAAAAATTCTTGCAATGTGAAAAATCTATGATACAATATAGACTGTAAATGAAAAGGGGAGCTTGCAGAAGCAGGCTGAGAGTAAGCTGTGTCGCTTAGACCCATAACCTGATTTGGATAATGCCAACGTAGGAAAATAACCTCAGTAGATATTTGATGCTGTGATAATACCCGTGGGTGTTGTCACAGCATTTTTTTGGATTATCAAATCAAGAAGTAAGAAGAAATGGTTGAAGTAACAACGCAAGTTAGAAACAAAGGAGGAGAATGGTATGTTTAGTTTTATGGTGAATGCAGAGGGAGGACTGACTACTGCAGGATATGCAGTTAGTATCGTAATCGGAATTATTCTGTTTGTTGTAGCGATTGTACTTGCAGGAAAGAGCAGTCAGAAGAAGAAAATGACAACACGACAGATTGTATTCTGTGCGGCAGCATTGGCATTGGCGTTTGTGGCATCTTATATTAAGCTGTTCACAATGCCATGGGGCGGAAGCGTCACATTATGCAGTATGCTGTTTATTGTTCTGATTGCGAATTGGTATGGAGTACAGACGGGCATCCTATGTGGATTGGCATATGGAATTCTGCAGTTTCTTCAGGGACCTTATGTATTATCATTTTTTCAGGTATGTTGTGATTACATATTAGCATTTGCAGCACTTGGTATTGCAGGATTTTTTGCAAAGAAAGAGCATGGTCTTTTGAAGGGGTATCTTGTAGCAGTAATTGCCCGTGGAGCCTTCCATTCATTAGGTGGATATTTGTATTGGATGGACTATATGCCGGAGAATTTCCCGCAGTCTTTGAAATGGATTTATCCGATTGCATATAACTACAGTTTTCTGCTGGTGGAAGCTCTGATTACAGGAATCATAATTTCTATCCCGGCAGTGACAAAGGGGTTGGCACAGATAAAGAAAACCGCAGTGGAGTAATCTATATATATAAAGGCGTAGCAGAGTTTGACTTTGCTGCGCCTTTTGTTATGTTTTAAAATGCTGTTTTCGTTATTTGGAAGAGAATAAGAGTTTTGTTATTGAAAAAACCATGTTATGATAGTGAAGATAAAAAATTTAGCATGGAGTAAAAAATGGAGACATTATATAGACGACTGGCAGCATATGCAAATTCAGATTATTATGGTTTTCATATGCCAGGGCACAAGCGAAACGATCATATATTGGGAAATGAACTTCCTTATAAAATAGATATCACAGAGATTGAAGGATTTGATGACCTACATCATGCAAAAGGAATCCTAAAGGACATGCAGGATCGAGCATCTGAAGTATACTGTGCGGAGGAAACACATTATTTGATCAATGGAAGTACAGTAGGAATTATGAGTGCTGTGCTTGGCTGTACTCACAAGGGAGAACGGATTTTGATTGCACGTAACTGTCATAAATCTGTGTACGCGGCTGTTTACATGAATGAATTGGAACCGGTGTATGTTTATCCGCAATATGATTCGGAAACAGGTCTGAATGGTGCAGTGAAGCCGGATGAGATTCGGGCAATCCTTTCTGCCGATAAAGTACTGTATGAGAAGGCCGCATTAAAGGATAATATCAGTCCTGGACAATCGGAAGACAACGTCAGTGCAAGAGAGCAAGGATTTATTCGTGCGGTTGTGATTACATCGCCGACTTATGATGGTGTTGTATCAGATGTAAAACAGATTGCAGAGGTTGTACATGAATTTGGAATTCCATTAATTGTAGATGAAGCTCATGGAGCGCATTTTGGATTTCATCCGTATTTTCCGAAAAATGCAAATCAGCAAGGAGCGGATGCTGTAATTCACAGCCTGCATAAAACATTACCATCCCTGACACAGACAGCGTTGCTTCATATCAATGGAAAGCTGGCAGATCGAAGTCGGATCAAAAGGTATCTGGACATACTTCAGACAAGTAGTCCATCGTATATCTTAATGTCCAGTATAGAGGAATGTATTGAGTTTCTGGAAAAGGGCTCGGAAAGATTTCAAACCTATCAAAACAATCTGTGTAAGCTGCGGACGGAATTAAAAGAGTTGAAGTGTCTTCACCTGATAGAGACAGAAAATTATGATGATTCAAAGATTGTTATCTCTACAAGAGGAACGGGGTATACCGGAAAAGAATTGTATCAAGAACTTTTGGAGAACTATCATTTGCAAATGGAGATGGCATCCCGGGAATATGTGCTGGCAATGACGTCAATCTGTGATACGCAAGAAGGATTTAGAAGATTGAAACAGGCATTATTTGAAATTGACGGGAATCTTGATCATATGAAAAAAAATGGTCGTAACGCAGAGGCGTGTAAAATAGATATTTCCATGGAACTCCCTCATTTGAAAATGATCTGTACAAGTGCACAGGTTGATGCACAGATTATGAGAAACAGGGAATCAGAGTTTCTTATATTAGAGAGATGTGAGGGAAAAGTTGCACTGGAATATGCCTATGTCTATCCTCCTGGAATCCCGATCATTGTGCCAGGGGAACAGATTTCGAAAGAAGCAATCAGATGTCTTCAGTTCTATATGGAGGCGGGATTTGATATTGAGGGGTTGGAAAAAGAAGGAAAGGTAAAGGTGTGGCTGAATGGGTAAGATTTTCTATATTATGGGAAAGAGCTCTTCCGGGAAAGATTCGATTTTCAAGGAAGTAAAAAAAAGGATCCCAGAATTGAATGATATTGTTTTATATACGACCCGTCCCATCCGGGAGGGAGAACGAGAAGGGGTAGAATATCATTTTGTGGATGAAGAAAGATTAGTTAGGATGGAAGAAAAAGGGTGCGTGATCGAGCAGCGAGCTTATAATACAAAATGTGGAATCTGGAAATACTTTACAGCAGATGACGGACAGGTAAATCTTGCAGAGAAACATTATCTTGTTATCGGCACGTTGGAATCTTATGAAGCTATGAAAGGATATTATGGTACAGACTTCTTAGTTCCGCTATATGTAGAAGTAGAAGATGGTTTGAGATTATCAAGAGCACTGGAAAGGGAACGGAAGCAGGCACAGCCGAAATATGAAGAAATGTGCAGGCGCTTTCTGGCAGATTCTTTTGATTTTTCCGAGGAAAATCTGGAAAAAGCAGGCATTGAAAAACGATTTGAAAATGTAGATTTCGAGCGATGTGTGCAAGAGATACAATTTGCGATTAAAAGTCAAATGTGAATGAAAAAAATCAGAGGACAGAAGCTGTGGATGAATGCAGAAAAGACAAATTGTCTGATGTATTTATGGGGTATCTCTTCTAAAAAAAGTATGATATACTAATCATATAAACTAGAAAAGCGAAAGAGACAGCAGGTGATCGTATGAGTGGATTTAAGGATGTAGTAGGACATCAGAATATTATTCAGTATATAGGGAATGCCGTGACATCGGATACGGTTTCTCATGCATATATTTTGAATGGAGAGAGAGGATCCGGAAAGAAGCTTCTGGCAAATCTATTTGCCATGAGCCTGCAATGTCAGGATCGAGATGAAGATGGAGATGCGTGCGGAAAGTGTCAATCCTGTAAACAGGCATTGAGTGGGAATCAACCAGATATTATCAAGGTGACACATGAGAAGCCGACGACTATCAGTGTAGAGGATATCCGTGAACAGGTGAATAATGATATCTTGATCAAGCCTTATAGTAGTCGGTATAAGATCTACATCATTCCAGAGGCTGACATGATGAGTGTCCAAGCACAGAATGCTCTTTTGAAAACAATTGAGGAGCCACCAGAGTATGCAATAGTGATCCTTCTTACAGAGAATGCAGAGACACTTCTGCCGACAATCCGTTCCAGATGTGTGATGTTAAAGCTACGTAACATTAAAGATCAGCTTGTGAAAAAATATCTGATGGAGCAGATTGAGATTCCAGATTATAAGGCAGATATCTGTGTTGCATTTGCACAAGGAAATATAGGGAAGGCAATCGCACTTGCGACTTCAGAGTACTTCAATGAGATTAAAGAAGAAGCAGTACATTTGCTGCGCCATATTGATGAGATGCAAGTGGAAGAATTGATAGCAGCTGTGAAGAAGTGTACCGTATATAAGCTGGAAATCAATGATTATCTAGATGTCATTGCCATCTGGTATCGGGATGTGCTTATTTACAAGGCTACGAAGAATGTAGATCGGGTTGTATTTTCTGATCAGATGCATTACGTGAAAGAGCGGGCAAGTAAGAGCTCCTATGAGGGAATCGAGAACATTCTGGAAGGATTGGAAAAGGCAAAAGCAAGATTAAAGGCAAATGTGAATTTTGAATTGACGATGGAATTGCTTTTATTGACAATAAAGGAGAACTAGAAGAATGATAAAGGTAATAGGTGTGAGATTTCGTGTGGCTGGAAAGATTTATTTTTTCTCTCCTGGAAATCTTGAAATCCGACGGGGAGATTATGTGATTGTGGAGACTGCCCGTGGGGTTGAATACGGACGTGTGGTGAGTGGACCACAGGAGGTAAAAGAAGAAGAGGTAGTTCAGCCTTTAAAGTCTGTTATCCGGGTTGCAACAGAACAGGATGAGAAGACAGAAATCAAAAATCGAGAAAAGGAAAAAGAGGCATTCCAGATTTGTCAGGAAAAGATTCGCAAACATAATCTGGATATGAAACTGATCGATGCAGAGTATACATTTGATAATAACAAAGTATTGTTTTATTTTACGGCAGATGGAAGAATTGATTTCCGGGAACTGGTTAAGGATCTGGCAGCAGTGTTCCGCACCAGAATTGAACTTCGGCAGATTGGTGTGCGAGATGAAACAAAGATTCGCGGTGGAATTGGTATCTGCGGACGTCCGCTGTGCTGCAGTACATATTTATCTGAGTTTGCAGCGGTTTCTATTAAAATGGCAAAGGAACAGAATCTGTCTTTGAATCCAAGTAAGATATCCGGTGTGTGTGGAAGACTGATGTGTTGTCTGACGAATGAGGAAGAGACTTATGAAGAGTTGAACAGCCAGCTTCCATCTGTGGGAGATCAGGTAACGACACCGGAAGGACTTACGGGGAATGTACATTCTTTGAGCGTACTTCGTAAACAGGTAAAAGTAGTTGTAAATCTGGAAAATGACGAGAAAGAAATTCGGGAATATAAAGCCGATGAACTGAAGTTTAGACCAAGGCGTAAAAAGGCGAAGGTATCCAAAGAAGAAATGAAGAAACTGGCGGCACTTGAGAAAGAGTGAAGTTCAGATAAGCAGGAGAGTCGGCAGTTTGATAAGAAAGCTATAAGAGGATGAGAGAAACAGAACATTTACAAAGACCGGATTTACAGCCAGATGAGCGGCTGGATGATCTGCAGTTGAGTGGGTATCATATCATTCAGAATCCGAAGAGATTTTGTTTTGGTGTCGATGCTGTAATGCTAACAGATTTTGCAAAAGTAAAGCCGGGTGAGAGGGCGCTTGATCTGGGAACAGGAACGGGTGTAATCCCTATCTTGTTATCGGCAAAGACAAAAGGACAGCATTTTACAGGTTTGGAGATTCAGCCGGAAAGTGCAGATATGGCATGCCGGAGCGTGGCATATAATCATTTGGAAGATAAAGTAGAAATTGTAACAGGTGATATCAAAAAGGTGTCGGAGTTGTTCGGAACCTCATCTTTTGATGTGATTACAACCAATCCACCCTATATGTTAAATCAACATGGATTGACGAATGCGACGGATGCAAGGACAATCGCACGTCACGAAATTTTGTGTACATTGGATGATATTCTGCGGGAAAGTTCAAAGGTACTGAAGGAGGATAAGGGAAGGTTTTATATGATTCACAGGCCGTTTCGCCTGACAGAGATCATGACAATGATGCATCAGTATAAGATTGAGCCAAAACGGATTCAGTTTGTACACCCGTATATCCATAAAGAACCGACAATGGTATTGATTGAAGGTTTAAAAGGCGGGAAGTCACATGTGACAGTGGAACCGCCGATCGTGATGTATAAGTGATGATATGGTGAAGATTGATCAAAGCCTTATCAGTATTTTATAAGAATTGAGAAAGTAAGAGTGTGAGCAATGGCGGGAACATTATATTTATGTGCTACACCGATTGGGAATCTGGAGGATATGACCTTTCGCGTGATCCATACATTGAAAGAAGTGGATTTGATCGCTGCGGAGGATACAAGAAACAGCATAAAGCTTCTGAATCATTTTGAAATCCAGACTCCGATGACCAGTTATCATGAATTTAATAAATATGAAAAAGGGAAAAAGCTAGTGGACAGGCTTCTGGAAGGGCAAAATATCGCTTTGATCACAGATGCCGGAACGCCTGGAATCTCTGATCCGGGAGAAGAACTGGTGCAGATGTGTTATGAGGCCGGTGTGCCTGTCACCTCTCTTCCGGGGGCAGCAGCCTGTGTGACAGCTTTGACGTTATCCGGGCTTTCGACGAGACGATTTGCTTTTGAAGCATTTTTACCGACAGATAAAAAAGAGCGGGAAGCGGTTCTGACAGAAATACAGAATGAAACCCGCACGATTGTGATGTATGAAGCACCGCATCGTCTGGTGAAGACGCTGAAACTCTTGACAGAGCGGCTGGGCGGTGAACGGAAGGTTACAGTGTGCAGGGAATTGACAAAGCGGTATGAGACTGTATTTCGCTCTACTTTTGCAGAGGCATATACTTATTACCAGGCAAATGAACCAAAAGGAGAATGTGTGCTTGTGATATCTGGACGCAGCCGTGAGGAAATGCGCAAGGAAGAGCAGCAGCGTTGGGAAGAAATAAGTGTAGAAGCGCACATGGAGCATTATCTGTCAAAAGGAATCAGTAAGAAGGATGCGATGAGGATGGTTGCAAAAGACAGGGGTGTGCCAAAACGAGAGATTTATAATTATTTGGAGAAGAATTAAGTCGTATAATATAAATATAGGGAAAAGAATGTGAGGTGTCCGATTATGGCAAGTCTGACATTAAAAAATATCAATAAAATATATCCAAATGGTTTTGTTTCTGTAAAGGATGTTTCTCTTCATATCAATGACGGTGATTTTGTTACATTTCATGGTCCGAGTGGCTGTGGGAAGTCTACGATTCTTCGTATGATTGGAGGATTGGAAGATATTACTTCGGGGGAAATGTATCTTGGTGATATTTTACTCAATGATATCCTACCTCGAGATCGAAAGATTGCAATGGCTTTTCAAAATTATGCATTGTATAAGCATTTTAATGTATATGACAATATGGCACTTGGGCTGAAGTTACGCAATATGCCACGAAATGTGATTTCTTCTCGTGTAAAAGAAGCAGCAGAGTTTTTGGGGATTTCAGAGATACTAGATAAAAAAATCAAAGCGATCACAGATTCACAAAAACAGAAGGTAGCACTTGGACGAGCCATTGTATTTCATCCGAAGGCATTACTTTTGGATGAAGATTTTGCTCATAATGATGAAAAGCTTCGTGCGGAGATGTTACACGATGTCAAAAAAATCAATCGGAAGTTGGGGATTACCGTCCTCTATGTAACAAATGATTATGAAGAAGCAATTACATTGGCAACGAAGGTTGTGTTTATGAAAGAAGGGCAGATTACAGAAGTGAAGTAAGAAAAAAGATATCTTACATCATTCCTGCAAGTATTACACTTGCCACAAGACCTGCGAAGGTTGCCAGCAGGGCACCGGGCAGAGTATAGCGTGTTTTCGTTACTTTTACAGTCATGAAATATACACTCATTGTGTAAAAAATAGTTTCTGTACAGGACATGGAGATTGAGGCGATTAAACCCAGGCGGGAGTCCGTTCCGTATTCTTTGAAAATATCCAGTAAGAGACCTGTTGCTGCAGAAGATGAGAACATTTTGACGAGGGTGAGTGGTACAAGTTCCCCGGGAAATCCAATAGAAGCGGTAAAGTGTCCAAGGATTCGAGAGAAGAATTCGAGAAAACCGGAGGAACGCAGGATGCCCACTGCAACCATCAACCCGATTAATGTCGGCATGATTTTAATAACAGTGAAAAATCCGTTTCGAGCACCTTTGATAAAGGTATCGTATACATTTGTTCCCATCAGAATGCCATAGGAAATAATGGCAAGGATGAGAAATGGAATAATAAAATTAGAAATATATATAAAAAACTGCATAGGTGCACTCCGATCAATAGGATTCATTTATATATATGCATAAGAAGTATATTTATAACAGAGAGGTTTACGTAAGAGGACAACTTGGATAATGATTTCACGACTGGTGATTCAAAATACAGGTTGTCTTTGTTGAATAAGAAAAATTTATTTTTCATAAGATAGAACAAAGTGCTTAGGGGAGTTTCTAATGCCAGTTCTATTTTCTAAATACATAAAAAGGCGGTTTGCAGCCATCATTCTTATGTTTGGAATGATTTCATTCCTCTTTCTGGCCGGGTGTCAGAGTCATTCGCCGGGAAGTGTCAATCAAGAATTCCGAGCATTCACAAAAGAAGTCTTCTGTCAAGAAACATCTTCCAATACAATCAGCATTCATTATACATTGAAAAATCCAGAAAAATATGGAATCAAAGAGCAAAAGGTAACCTTTGGCAGCTTTGCTACAGATGCCGGGCAGCAGCTGGCAGCCGTCGAAAATTTAGAAACAGCGATGGAAAAGTTTGCATATAACAAATTGGATGTGCAGAACAGATTAACTTATGATGTGATGAAGTGTTATTTGGAAAGTGTCAAGAAAGATTCAGAATACATGTTATACAAGGAACCGTTGGGACTGGTGAGTGGTGTACAGACACAACTTCCGGTTGTGCTTTCCGAATATCCGCTTGAAAATCGTAGGGATATAGATACTTATTTGTCTCTTCTGAAGTCGACGCCGGAGTATATAGATTCGTTGATCGCGTTTGAGCGAAAGAAGGCCGATGCCGGGTTGTTTATGTCAGATGATGCTGCAGAGCAGGTGATTGCACAGTGTAATGCATTTATGGGAATGGGGGAAAATAACTATCTGATTTCCACATTTGTAGAACGAATTAAAACCATAAAGGAACTAAGCGAAAAAGAAAAAAGTGATTATATAGAGAAAAATGCACTTATGCTGAATAGTTATGTGCTTCCGGCATTTCATAAAATCACTGTTGTTGTACAGGAACTAAAAGGAAATGGTAGAAATGAGGCAGGACTGTGTTATTATCCAAATGGAAAAGATTATTATGAGCATGTTGTACAGTCTGCAGTTGGTTCAGAACGAACAGTTCCGGAAATGGAAAAAATGACAAGAAAGCAGATCATAGAAGATCTAGAAGTGATGGAACAGGTACTGGGAGGGAAAGGAAACTTTGAAGAAATTCAGGAAACTGCTTCTATGCAGGTTGCAGCGCAAACAGCACTAAATCCAGTGTCGATTTTGAAGAAATTAGAAAAAGGTATTGAGAAGAACTTTCCAGAACCGCCGGAAACAAATGTCTGTGTAAAATATGTACCGAAAGCATTGCAGGCACATCTGAGTCCGGCATTTTATATGATTCCAGCGATTGATGACTACAAGAATAATGTAATTTATGTGAATGAGGCATATGTTGGGAATGAGCTGACGATGTTTACGACACTTGCACATGAAGGATATCCGGGGCATCTGTATCAGACGGTTTATTACGCAGATACCAATCCAGATCCGATTCGAAGTACGTTTCAGTTTGGTGGCTATGTAGAAGGCTGGGCTACTTATGTAGAAATGGCAAGTTATTCTCTCGCGCCGCTTACAAAAGAGCAAGCAGTGCTTTTACAGAGAAACAGTTCTATCATTTTGGGACTTTATACACTGGCGGATATCGGGATTCATTATAATGGCTGGAGTAAGGCGGATACGGCGTCATTTTTTGCCGATTATGGGATTCAGGATGCAGCAACGATTGAGCGTATTTATAATCTGATTCTTGGTTCACCGGGAAACTATTTGAAATATTATATTGGATATCTGGAATTTCTGGAATTGAAAAAGGAATGGATTCAGGAAAAAGGTGCAAATTTTTCACAGAAAGAATTTCACAAGGCGGTATTGTCTGTAGGACCGGCACCATTTGAAATTGTGGAGAAATATATGAGGGAGATGAAATAGGATGAATTATCTTTGGGCGGGAATGATTATTATAGGAATTATTTTTGGTGCATTTAACGGAAGGATGACAGAGGTGACAAATGCGGCGCTGGATTCGGCAAAGGAGGCTGTGACACTTTGTATTACAATGATGGGAGTTATGTCTTTCTGGGTTGGAATGATGGAGATTGCGACGCATGCCGGAATTATCAAGCTAGCATCAAAAAAGATGCAGCCGTTGATTCATTTCCTGTTTCCTAACATTCCACAGGGGCATAAAGCAAATGAATATATTACTACAAATTTTGTTGCTAACTTTCTGGGTCTTGGCTGGGCAGCAACGCCCGCCGGACTACAGGCAATGACAGAATTGGAAAAGTTGGAAGATGAGAGACGTAATGCAAAAGAAAGAAGCAGGTTTGTCAAGCCACACAAGAAGGGGGTTGCAAGCAATGAGATGTGTACATTTCTGATTATGAATATTTCATCTTTGCAATTGATCCCGGTTAATGTGATTGCTTATCGAAGTCAATATGGAAGTGTGAATCCGGCAGCGATCACAGGGGCGGGAATTGCTGCGACGGCAATAAGTACATTGACTGCAGTGGTGTTCTGCAAGTTTGCAGAGAGACGATGAGGATCTTGATGTCATATCCCCCTCATGTCATGCATACGATACAGTAGGATTCGTACAAGCATGAGGAGGGGGGATTTTTTTGTTTGAAGAAAAAACGGTACAGGAGATATGTAAACATTTCCAAATAGAGCAGGAAAAAGGACTTTCGAGACAGGAAGCCCAGAGGCGTCTTGATGAAAATGGGAGAAATGAACTGGAACAGGAAAAGAAAAAGACTGCAGTGGCAGCATTTCTGGAGCAGTTAAATGACCCGCTTATTTGTGTACTGTTGGTGGCAGCATTTGTATCATTCCTATTAAAAGAAGTGAGCGATGCGATCATTATTACTATTGTTATTTTCGTGAATGCCGCAGTAGGGGTGATTCAAGAAGGAAAAGCACAGAAAGCGTTGGATTCATTGAAGAAGCTGACAAGTCCTCAAGCACTGGTCAGAAGAGATGGAGAAATTCTGGAACTTCCTGCATCAGAGTTGGTAATCGGAGATATTGTTATTTTGGAAGCGGGAGTACAGATTCCTGCAGATTTGCGACTAACGAAGACGTGGAATCTGAAAGTGGAGGAATCTGCTCTTACCGGAGAATCCCTTCCGGTTGAGAAAGATGCAGAATTTATTGCTGGAAAGACACTGCAAATCGGAGAGCGGAAAAACGAAGCATTTATGTCTACGCTTGTGACCGGAGGACGTGGAGAGGGTGTGGTTATCGCTGTTGGAATGGAAACGGAAATTGGTAAAATCGCATCCATTATCAAAGAAGTTCCAAGAGAATATACACCGCTTCAGAAAAAGCTTGCAGAACTGGGACGGCTGCTTAGTATCGTGTCTGTATTGTTGTGTATTCTGCTGTTTACTATTGCTGTTTTCCAGCACCGTAATATACCGGAAATGCTGATTACAGCGATTTCACTGGCAGTCGCAGCAGTACCGGAAGGTCTCCCGGCAGTGGTCACGATTGTACTGGCAATGAGTGTCTCCAGAATGGTCAAAGTCAATACGATCGTGCGAAAGCTGCCATCGGTGGAAACGCTAGGTGCAGTGAATGTGGTATGTTCGGATAAAACAGGGACATTGACCCAGAATAAAATGACGGTCACAACTTGCTATGTCAATGAACGGATGATACCAGTCAGTAAGTTTGGAACAGGGAATTCATCACAGGAACTTCCGATGGAATTCTTAAGAGGATTTGTATTGTGCAATGATGCGATGATCGGGGAGACAGAACTTGGTGATCCAACAGAACTGGCACTTTTACATATGGCAGAGAGCTGTGAAGTTAGAAAAACGCAGGAAGAACAGTATTTCCCGCGGGTAAAGGAACGTTCTTTTGATTCTGTTCGGAAGATGATGACAACTGTTCATAAGAACAGAAATCAGTGGACTGCCTACACAAAAGGTGCACCGGATGTGGTGCTGAAACGATGTACCAAAATCTGGATCAATGGTTCGGTACAGCCACTGAGTGAGGTGAAACGGAGAAAGATTTTAAAAGCAATGGAAGAAATGTCTTCTCGGGCACTTCGTGTACTGGCATTGGCAGTGAAATTTGAACAGAAAGCAACAGAATCGGAACGATCCTCCCTCCTTATGAATGAAAAGGATTTGATTTTCCTTGGGCTGGCAGGAATGAAAGATCCTATTCGCCCAGAGGCAAAAGCTGCAGTAGAGAAATTTAAAGGTGCGGGTGTGAGAACAATCATGATTACCGGAGATCATGCGGATACCGCATTTGCTATCGCGAAAGAACTGGGAATTACAAAGAAAGCAAGTGAATGTATCACAGGAGAAGAACTGGATACATTGTCAGATATTCAACTAGGGAACCGGTTGCAGGAGGCAAGTGTATTTGCACGGGTTTCCCCGGAACATAAAGTCAGAATCGTGAAAGTTCTAAAGAAAGTGGGGAATATTGCGGCAATGACCGGAGATGGAGTAAATGATGCGCCGTCTCTGCGAATGGCGGATATCGGAATTGCGATGGGAAAAGCAGGAACTGATGTAGCGAAAAATGCTTCCGACATGATTCTGACAGATGACAATTTTGCGACGATTGAGAAGGCAATTGAAGAAGGTAGAAGTATTTATCAGAATATTAAAAAAACAGTCTTGTTTTTGTTGTCTTCTAACTTTGGAGAGATCATTACCATGTTTACAGCAGTACTTCTGGGAATGGCATCCCCGTTAAAAGCCAGCCACATTTTATGGATCAATCTGATTACAGATTCTATGCCTGCACTGGCACTCGGAGTCGATCAGAATGATAAAGAGTTGTTGATGAAGCTTCCACCACGAGGGGCAAAGGAGGGCTTATTTTCCGACGGAGGATTGCAGTGTACGATTTTCTATGGGGTTCTGATTGCAGCAATTAGTCTGACGGCATTCTTAAAGCTTCCGTGGGAGATCCTGGCACAGGGGCAGCAGACATTTACACTGGAAAATATAGCATCAGTCCTCCAAGATACAGCGGTTCTGACAAGGGCGCAGACCTATGCATTTACTGTACTTGGAATCTCTCAGTTGTTTCATGCGTGGGGAATGCGGGATGTGAGGACCTCTGTTTTTTCCAGACGGAATACCTTTAATCCTTTGATGGCAGCAGCGTTTGTGATTGGACTTGGTCTACAGATGGCGGTAACAGAGGTACCGTATCTGGTGGGTATGTTCGGGACAGCATCGCTGACATTTCGGGAATGGATGGTATTGTTGGTGCTGGCGGCATTTCCGGTACTGGCACATGAAATTTTTGTAGGGCTGTTTCGATTGGAGGCGGCAGGAAAAGAGAACGTTACAAAGAACCGGTATTCCTAGCTGTAGTATGTTGGTCAATATAATGTGAGATATGATCTGTAATTTTATTCATTTCGGCCGCTGTCTTCGGGTTCGAGTATGGAATTTGTTCCACGATCCGTTTTAGATAATGATGTTCCGAAATGATATCGAAACTGGCAGCAAAATTGATGTCAAAAAAGTAAGCGATATAGGACACCCAATAATCCATCTTTGTTACCCGGTCTTCAGACAAGATACAGCGGTTTTGAAATACAGTATCGTAAATAATCGGGGAAATCTCCTGTGCTCCGATCTCTTCGGCAGATGCGTCCATAAATGTTTCTAACGCATCCTGCAGTTTGACACGGCAATTATCCAGCTTGTCAGCGTCTCGAATCAGCCGAGCATGAAGAAGGGTGCGCTCGTCAGTTATATTTTCAAGGGCAAAGTCACTGTGTTTTGCGATTGCAGTGCGGATAACAGAGTCATAAGTATCTTCGGAAATGAATTGGCGAAGCATTCCCTCTTTAAACAAAAGCTCAACGCCGTAGGCAGCATGATTCATTGTAGTCGGTTCAAAACTGTCAAAACGCTTTAGCTGTTCAAAGCGCCCGATATCGTGAAGCAGTGCAATGAGGCGGGCCAGTTCGGTATCTTCCTGAGAAAGACTCATGCGCTTGGCAATCGCTGTTGCCTGTTTTACTACACCGAAAGTGTGGACGATTTTTAGGCGTACTTTATCG
>JAHHTO010000047.1 GCA_020024595.1 Schaedlerella sp. | reverse complement strand
TCCGTTTCTGACTCGTCCCCTCTCCCTTTTTGCTGATCAGCACCGTATAATCTGTTTCTCCCGCAGAAAGCTGCATCTGACGGAATTCTCCCATTGCATTGGACATTCGCAGCACAGCTTCCTCTGCTCCCAGATTCTCATGAAATGCCTGCGTCTTTGTAAAAGACTCACATTGAAACAGCCTCTTCCCCTTAATCTCCACCGGACGAACTTTGATTCTCAAAACCCCCTCCTTTGTGTGTGGATTACTAATGACTGCCTGTATAAAATCCGTATTCAACGTCTCACTTAACAATCGTTCTATATCATTCATATTTTTATATCTTCCCTTATCTTTTCATCACGTTTTCATCACGTCTGATTCCAGACTGCACTTCCTGATACGCCCAACTCATATATCAGAATCCACCGACGATATCAACATTCCAAGATACTTTTCAAAATTTGCACCCTCGTTACGGTCCACCTTCTCCTCCGTCGAGTCTTTCATTGCCGCCTCGATAAATGTCCCTGCAAGTTCCACCGTACAAAAAATATCGTCTCCCCTCGCAATGCCTCCTGCCAAGACCGAAGCGAACAAATCGCCCGTTCCAGAAAAACTCCCGCCGATATATGGAAATGCAGACAATTCCATACGCGCCTTCGTCACAGTCAGGTTGCCAATCTTCATGACATTCTCTGCCGCATCCCAAAAACGGATTCCCGTCACAATTACAGTCTTTACACCCTCTTCCAAAAGATTCCTCGCAATTGTTCCGATTACATCCAGATCCACTTCTGCAGATTGTTTCAAATGCGCCTTTTCTACTACTTCCTCATAATCCATATCTGTCAGCAGACAAAATTCCATCAGATTCGGTGTAATCACATCCGCCCGCGCCACCAGCTTTTTCATCTGCCTTAACACGGTATCCGTACAAAACGAAAACCGTTTTCCCTCATCTCCCATGATCGGATCCACAAGCAGAAAATTCTCTCCCTTTTTATAAAATGTATCCAGAAAACGGAAAATTTGATGAATCTGCATCTCACTGCCCACAAACCCGGTATAAATCCCCGAAAAATGAGCATTCATTTTCTCCCATTCCTGTCGAAAAGATTCCATTTTCTCTGTATAATCATCACAATAATAACTTGGAAATCCAGTCTGTGCACTCAACACCGCCGTCGGCAGCGGACATGGCTGCACTCCCATCACCGAAATCGTTGGAATTGCTGCTGTCAGAGAACATCTCCCAAATCCGGACAAGTCATTGATCACTGCTATCTTTTTTGTCATATCTTACCTCTTTTCACTGAAGTCATAAAACTTCTCCTTACAGAATGAATGTTTTTCTCGGAAATGTCAAGCGTGTATCAAGTAAGCCTGCTCGGTTCTCAATTTTTTCCCGTATTTTGTCACACTTCCTCATTTTCTATAGCCTCAAAATAGTAAAGCTCTGATGTGAAATCCCGATTACTTCCTCGTTCGCCCGTATACTCTAGCATGAATCCTGCATACATTAGCTCACTTCCATAATACACCTGATTGTCATCATCATTTACTCGATAAAGCTTATCTTCGTCCAGTCCTTTCACATAAACTCTGTCCCACCCCTGATTAGGAGCGCCGAGAATCCGATAATATCCTAACATGGCGCGAGATTTATCTTCTGAAACCATGATCCACGCTGCCTTTTGTTCTGTAAATGGATTATGGATCCGATAAAAGGTTCCGTACTGCAATAATCTGCGGTATTTTTTCATAAAAAGAATTTGCTGTTTTACGCCCTCCTGTTCTTGGAGCGAAAGCCAGTTTAAATCAAGTTCGTATCCGTATGCGCCAAACATCGCTACATTCCCTCTGGTACTCAGAGAAGTGGTTCTTCCAACCTGCTGATTCGGCACAGCCGAGACGTGAGCACCCATGCTGCTGATTGGATATGCATAGGAAGTTCCATATTGTATTTTTAACCGCTCAATCGCATCGGTATCATCGCTCGTCCATGCTTGTGGGGCATAATAGAGCATACCTGCATCGAATCTGGCGCCCCCGCTTGCACAGGATTCAAAGAGAATTTGAGGAAATTCTTGGATTAATCTTTCGTAAAATCTATACACCGCTAAAATGTATTTGTGAAAGACTGTTCCTTGTGTTTCCGGCGACTGTGTCAACGAATAGCATTCCGTAATATATCGATTCATATCCCACTTGACATAGGAGATTGGTGCGCTTTGCAGAATTTTCTTAATCATGCCGTAGATATATTCTACAACATCCGGATTTGTAAAATCTAAAACATATTGATTCCGTCCTGGCGAAAGCGTGCGATTTGGGGTCTGCAACAGCCATTCTGGATGTTTACGGTAAAGTTCGCTGTCTTTATTTACCATTTCCGGTTCAATCCAGATTCCGAATCCCATTCCCAGTTTTACAATCTTTTCTGCTAATCCTTTCACTCCATTTGGAAGCTTTTGAAAGTTCGTAACATACCAATCACCAAGTCCACAGGTATCGTTTTCACGATTTCCAAACCATCCATCATCTAATACGAATAATTCCACACCAAGATCTTTTGCCTTTTTTGCAATCTGTAGAATTTTTTCTTCTGTGAAATTCATTTCTGTTGCTTCCCAGTTGTTAATGAGAATAGGGCGTTCTTTTTCTCTCCATGTCCCTCTTACCAGGCGTCTTTGATATAATCTATGCAATACCTGACTCATTTGATTTAATCCATGATCCGCATATACAATGAGTGCTTCCGGGCTTTGAAATTCCTCTTCGTTATGTAAGGGCCAACAAAAGGTTTCCGGCTGTATTCCTTGAAGTACTCTTGTGATATCGTGCGTATTCACCTCTACTTGTTCCATATGATTTCCGCTATAAATGAGACTAAAGCCGAAAGCCTCTCCTTGATCCTCTGTCGTATACGGACGTTTTAATATTAAAAATGGATTATGCTCTGCACTGCTGCAACCACAAGTGCTGCCAAAACCTTGAATTCCTTGCTGAAGTTTTCTCGTTTTAGGGTAACGCTCTCTTGCCCATGCTCCGGATAACTGTATCATTTCATAATTGGAATCCGGAAGATCAAGACTGGTACTGAATATTTTTTGAATCTTTATTGATCTGTCTCCAAAATATTTCACTCTTGCATTTCGACAGATTACAGGCGCATCTTGATAAATAGTGTAGGAAAGTGTAAGTCTTGCCTGACACACCTCATCCCATAAGTTGATTTCTAAAGTTTCCGCTTCTTCTTCTTTTTCGACATAAAGCGATGGCAAGTCCTTTAGTGGAGTTTTCCCTGTATAAATTTTATGACTTTCATACCGAAAATCTGTGATTCGGCTTCCGTTTTCCTGTTCAATTTCCAACGCAGGGAATCGAAAATCTCCCGTTCCATATACCGGATACTCCATTTTTGTATGTTGAAAACTGATATCATATTCTTGCTCTTTTGGGTAAATTGCCATAGCCCGTTCACCCGTTTGAAGAAGGTGAGAAAAATCTCTGTTCCTCTTGATCTTCTTCCCAAAATACAGATTTCCAAGATGCCCATTTTCAAAAACCTGAATAATATAACTGATCCAATCATTATGGATGTGAAATTCTTTTGTTTTTTCGTAAAATTCAATCATCATAACTTATCCTTTTCCTCCTAGCTTAAAATGATACATTTTTTCCTTCTTGCTGACAGCTCTCTCGATATTCTTTTGGCCGCATTCCTGTATGATTTTTAAATGCTTTACTAAAAGATCGTGGATTGTCGTACCCAACCATATTGCAAATTTCAACAATTTTATAATCTGAGTTTCTTAACAACTCTTTCACTTTCTGCATTCTCACTTTAACTAGATAATCTACAAAATTCTCTCCTGTCTTTTCTTTAAACAATCTGCTTAAGTAATTAGGATGCATATAAAACTGTTCGGCTAGCATATTCAGACTAATATCTTGCTGATAATGCTGTTGAATAAAATATTGAATTTCAGAGATGACTCCTCCGCTGATCTTTTGACCATCCAATTGCTCTAACTCCTGCGTCATCCAGTCCAAGTAGGACAGCATCCCATGCAAAACATCTTGACTGTGTTCACAGATCAATAACTGCTGCAATACTTCATTCAATCGGTTGTGCAAACGCTCTTTTTCTAGTCCTGTATTCTGCATATGGCCATTGATTTCAATCAAAAAACGAATACAGACAGTCTGAAACTCTAAAGCACTCATATGTTCCGTAATCTCCATCATTGTCAGCGCCTGCTCCAACCAGCATACAATCTTCCTTTTATCCTCTCTGCCATGCAGCCTACAAAGAAACTCTGTAAGAATTTCCTGGATCTGAAAAGATTTTTCCGAAAATAGCTTTTCAATATTCTGATAAAAAATCACCTTTTTCCGCGTATCTGCCATGAGATAACGCATTGCCAGCTCTGTTTCTTGAAACGCTTCCGACAATCTGGAAATACTCTGTTTCTGCTTACTGATCCCCATTCCCCAACATCCATCCACATCGCATACTTGTTCTAGCATCGACACAAAATGAGTGAACTCTTCTTCTTCTTTGATCGGAACAATTGCAAACAGCGCATACACAGAACTATTTAGTATGATTGTCTCTGGTATCACAGCCTCAATCTGTTTTTTTATCTTCTCTTTTTCCTGAGCCACAGTCTCTTGTTGTAGATCTTTTTCTGTCATAAACACAGAAATCCCATACCAACTCTCTAACTTTGGAAGATCGTATTTTCCGACGTCTGCCTCTGTATAGCCTCTTGCGATCGACAAGAGCAGCCCCTCCATATGATAGGTATGAGTTCTGGCTTCCTTGTAACGACGCTCCAAATTTTTTGAAAGTCTTTTTAGTAATTCTTCCACTTCTCCAAGATTGACCGGCTTTGTCAAATACTCCATCGCGCCATAGTGAATCGCTTCCTTTGCATAATCAAAATCACTATATCCACTTAAAACAACACTCTGAATATCAGGATAGTTCTGCTGTACTTCTTTCAACAAAGTGATTCCCGATTTTTCCGGCATTCGTATATCGGAGAAAATGACATCCACCGGAATTTTTCCCAACATATGCAATGCTTCATCTACACTAGTCGCAATTCCTGCCACTTCAAATCCATTTTGTTCCCACTTTACAAACTGTGCCATCCCACGGCAAACAATCTCTTCATCGTCCACAATCAGAACTTGGTACTTCATTTTCTTCAACCTCTTTCTCAATTTTTTTCATATTTTCCGACTGTATTCTCACCGGTAGGACGATTTCCACCTCCGTCCCCCTCTCTTCCTGACTCTTGATTTGTATTCCATATTTCTCTCCATAAAACAAACGAATCCGCTGGTTTACATTCACCATACCAATACTCTTTTCCGAATCTACTTCTCCACGGATATACTCTTGAAGCTTTTGCAATTCGTCTTTTGTCATCCCTTTTCCATTATCTTTCACGCAGATGTGAAGAGTATCCTCATATGCATGCGCCGAAATCTGAACCACATACCCTTCACTGGCATCGCAAAATCCATGAACTACCGCATTCTCAAGAATCGGCTGTAGCATAAACTGGGGAACATAACATTTTTCTGCCCTCTCCCCTACTTCTGTGAAAAACTGGATTTTTTCCCGATGCCTAAAATTAATGACTTCCAGATAAACTTCTGCGTGCTCCAGACTTTCTTTCAAAGAAATGGTATTTTCCCCTGCTTTCATTCCCATCCGACAAAGTTTGCTAAACTGCTCGATCATGCGAGTCACCTGACTCTCTCCGTTCGCTTCATACATCGCTTCCCAACGGATGATATCTAATGTATTGTAAAGAAAATGGGGATTAATCTGCATAAGCATTGCATCTAGCTGAGCGTTCTTCCAACTCAGCTGAAGTTTTTGCCTTCTAATTTCAGAAAGATACACCTGCTCGATCAACTGATTCGTCTTGTCTGCCATCTCATTGAATCGTTCCCCCAGAACCGTGATCTCATCATTTCCACTGTTTTTATAACGCACCGTCCATTTTCCGCTTCCCGCTTTTCCCATTACCTGTACAAGCCGACAGATTGGTTCAGAAATACTTCGGGTGACATGATAGGAAATTGCAAAACAACCTATGACAATCCCAAACAATACAAGAATACATAAATTTCTTGTACGCGTCGTCCGTTCCAGCAAAATTTTCATATCTGCTATGTAAACCGAAAACATATCTGTCCCTGCTATATTCTCATAGGCAAGAAGCACATCTTTCCCATCCTTCTCTGTCCGCACAACGTCTTTTTTATTTTTCTGCATCACCTGAAACAGCTGACGATCTGCCGAAAATGACGGAAAAGCAATATTGGGATTAAATCCCATCAACACTCCGTTCTCTCCACTCAAAAACAAATTCCCATCTTCATATGTCTCGTACCCTCTGCCGGCTTCCGCAAACGCCTTGATATCCACGTTCATCGTCAGAACGCCCAGAAACTCTCGATTCTCTGGCTGATAGATTGCAACAGACAATGTGACAATATCCGCCAGTCCGTATACACTTTGTTCACTCTCATAAAAGGTGCTATCCTGCCCTATATCCTCATTCCAAACCGGATATCCACGCCGTGCAATTGCTTCCTGATAAAAACTACTCTGGTAAAATTGTTCCAGATTACGAATCGTACCACCTCTCTGATATCCATTTTCTTCCACCATATGATACTGTCTGTTTTGTGTCACTAACTGAAGACTTTTGATATATTTTTCCCCCTGCCCCATCTGATAGAGCTTATGTTCTACGATATAACGGTTCTCTCGAAAAATATCAGCTGTCTCATCGTCCTGAACTTCATTCTGTGCAATAGCTCTCAAGACTCCCTCATCTTCATAAAACTGAATCGCAATATTCTCATATTCCCGCATAATGTCCTGCACCTTGAGTTGAATATTCTGCGCAGATATCGCTGCATATCTCTCTAAATTAAATAAAATTTCTTCGGAATATTTAGAAAAACTGAAAAACATCAAAAATGTTGCTGCTCCAAGCAGCAATACAAGAAACGAAATATTCAGTCGTTGGAAAATACTTACTTTTCTCAATTGCTTCGTGATAAAAGTATTACACTTGTTCTGGATTTTTTTAATTTTCAGCATAAACAACCTCTTTTTCGACTTGATTAAGGACCTCTTAATCAGTATAACAGTAATGTGGTCAGAACGCCACTTTTGTATAGAATAAGTTCTCTGTCATTCTATCGCTAAAAACCTCGTAAAGCTTCTAACATAAAGCTGTACGAGGTTTCTGTATTGTCAAATTTTCTTTCTGTTTTTTACTGTTCCTGCAGCGCAGCCAACAATTCCTCATATACTTCCTGGAATTTTGCCGGTTCATCGTTATACGTATAGTTGTTCGTAAACATCTTTCCGATCAACTCGTCATGCAGCTGACTATTTTTCTCTCGTAGAACCTGCCATAATGCAACATCCTCTGCTCCACGCCTCTGTGCCTCTAGCCGCATTCCCAAATTCGGCCCGTCTTCACCTGGATAGATCAGGAAGGAATCTCCACACGGGAAATTGGTACCAATTCCGGTATGATTCGGACAGCTCGTTCCTTCATAAGGATTCATCCCTTGTTGAAACTGGTTGAGTCCCCAATGTAGAAAACCTGAAATCCGATTCTTTGCACATCCCCAGAATAATAATCTTCCCTTGATCAATGCAAAGTCTAGAAAACGATTCAGCCAGTGACCTTCCGGTCCACAGCAGACATATGTCCATACTTTCTCACCGAGTTCAATTAACTGATCGAACTCTTCTTTTTTCTTTTCATATCCGGCCGTTCCCGGAACCCAAATATCAATTCCACCTCGAAACTGTGCAGAATCTACTGCTTCGATGATCTGAATCCCTGGGATATATTTTCTTAAAATTCCTGCTGCCAAATAATACTGACGCTTTCTCGCCTCCAGAACTTCCTTGGATTTATAATGGATGTCCGGCTCATCATGGATGTGAAACAATACTTGTTTTTCCCATCCATGTATCTGTAAATAGGCTGCCAAACTCTGCACAAAACGCACCGTGATCTCATATCCTTTGAGAGAATCTACCGGCACATCTTTTGCCATGGAACAGGTGAAACTGTCCGTATACATATCCAGCATTCCATCCGGAAGAAATCCCCGATCTAGGAGCACTCCCAGTTCCATATATTGCATTCCCTCTTCAAAAAAACAAGAAATCAGCGGAGATAAATATTCAAAATCAAACTGATATGGTTCTTTTGATACCACACATCGTTCATCTAACTGGATAAAAAATATATTCTGATGCATTCTGCGCATTGCACGTGCATATTTTCGGATCATCTCTAAATATGCTTCTGTTCCTTGTTCTACATGATGGAATCGACAGATTGCCTCCTCTGAAAACCAGTTTGTCACAGAAAATGTATTTTCTGGAATCTGCACATCATAAACCTGTACTGTGATTCTGCATCGGTATTCCCCTTCTTCTGTCTTTGCTTTCAACCAAACGACATGTTCTCCCGCCTTAATGCCTTCTTTTCCATTCAAGCAAATGTAAACTGCAGCTTTTCCATCTTTTGTGCGAATCTGTCCATCTTGGCTTTCTTCCAGACAATCGTAAACCCAGAATGGTGCCTGTCTAGTGACATAATCCGGCTTCTTTTCTGGTCTTTCCATCAAAACCATCGCTCCACCCTGATTTTCTCCATCTCCGGTATTATATTCTACTGGAATTTCACGCATCCGATACCATTCTGCCTGAAAATCATCTCCTTCCAAACACATGACAATTTCCTGACCTTCTGTTTCCAACAGCAGCTGGATTCCCGGCTTTCCATTCAGCGGCATTACCACACGCAGTTCTTTCGGTAGTTCTTTACATATGCTGTCTGGATATAAAAACTCCTCTTTTTCTGTTAAAACTCCTCGATACTGTTTCTCCATCCTTTTCTTCTTCCCGCCTATCGTCTATTTCAATGAAATCATGTTCCCATTTTCCAACCTGGATTTCTCCGCCGCAAGCGCGATATAATGGCTTTCCAACGACACTTCCAAATTGGTAATAGACGGGGTTTCTTTTCCTTTCATAATATAATCACAGAACTGCTGCACCAATCTTACATCTCCGCCACCATGTCCGCTAAAATCCGTCGTCAGTTTGGTAAGATCAATTTCTTCTGTTTCTTTTCCAAACGGGGTATAATAAATCATATTTTTCCCCATATCTCCTTCGATCTGTCCCATAGTTCCCATGATCTTGATCGTTCTGTTACAGGTTGCACTGAATGCACACATAGAAAATGTCACCGTGATCCCATTGTCCATCTGCAGATTGACCACTTGATGATCTACCACATTGTTATCACAATGATATACACACCTACCATACGGGTTCTCCTGCAGCGCTCTTCTCACAGCCTCTTCTTCCGGGTGAAGAACAAATGAATTTGCCGGCCATCCTGCTCCATGACGGACTCCCGTGTCTTTATCCGTGATATAAATTTTTTCTGCGTCATACGGACAGGTTTCTTTTGCAGCACAGCCATCCAGACAACGCTTTGCAGCACCCTTGGGTGCATTCTCTGTTTTGAACCATGACAATTCTCCAAACGAAGATACTCTCCGGCATCTTGATTCTGATAACCACACGAGAATATCCATATCATGGCAACATTTTGCCAAAATCATCGGGCTGGTTTCTTTTGAATCTCTCCAGTTTCCACGGACAAACGAATGTGCCTGATGGAAGAATCCCACATCTTCCCTTGCTTGGATATTCATCACTTTTCCAACTGCACCATTCAACAGCATTTCTTTGATTTTGCTATAAAACGGAGTGTATCGAAGGACATGACAAACACATACTTTCCTTTGATGTTCTTCTGCTTCTTTTAATAACAAACGACACTCTTCTTCGTCCGGAGAGACCGGTTTTTCTAAAAGAAGATGATATCCTTTCTGAATCGCTGCAATGGCATGTCTGACATGATCTCGATCCTGTGTACAAATAAACATCACATCTGCAAGACGCTCTTTAGAAAGCATTTCTTCTGCACTGGAAAAGCAATTCTCTTCTTTCAGATGATAACGTTCTCTCGCTTCTCGCACCTTATCTTCCATAAGATCTGCTACTGCAATCAGTTCCATCTTTTCTGCATTCTTTTCGATAATTGGCGCATACACATGCAATCCCCTGCCTCCAAGCCCTAAGATTGCAACCGTCATCTTTTTCATCACCATTCGCTCCCCCAGCTATCATTTTCTATCCGAACAAACATCCACTCGTCATTATCATCCTCATTGTCATTTCCATAAGTCCACTGAATAATTGGCGCATTCTCTTCCATAGATGCATCTTTCACACAAAGTGATTTGCCACTGAGTGCAGAAATAATCTTAAATGCTCCTCCCTCTGTTGGAACAATATACCACTTCTGATTGATTCCACCATGACTCTCATAATGCAGGATTGGTGTTCCGTTCGAGGTAACGCCGCCATCTGCTGCCAAGTCCACATAATGTCCATTGGATGCATTTTCCATGATCCAAGTGTCATCCTGCTCTTTCCTAACTCTCCAAGCTCCTGCTATGACCGGATCTTTTTGTACCAGTTGTGTGGAATTATTTTCTAATGGTACAGACAGTGCCTTTCCGCTTTGCTTGTTCACAATTTGATACAACCCATCTGTCGGTGCTCCGGCAAAATCACTATCGTAATAGGTCCGCACATAATCAATCAAAAATTCTCCCGGTAAGTACTCTTCCACCGGTGCTCCCAAATGTCCTTCCAAACTAAGAACCATATGGCGGGAAAGTTCCACAAAAGAATCCTCATAGCTGGTTCTCTCCCACGTCAGATTCCCATCAAAATAAAACCGGAGCGTTCCATCTCTTCTCTCTAATGCATAGGTATGATAATCTGCACTGATAGCATCTAACCCTGTATTCCATCCATTTGATCCCATCTTTAGATGAAGGTTCGGACTTTGACGCCATGTATGTAATGTACTTGTCATTTTACTATAGTCAAACGTCTCCATGATATCGATCTCTGGGTTCGGATTCATTGCCCACGTAAGCGGCGAAGACTGCAGCCAGATCGCACTTAACACATTCGCTTTTTTATCCAGCGCTTTTGCACGTACTTCTACATAAGTTGCTGTTCCGGGTACCTCAAATTTGGACTCAACAGCTGCTGCCGTATAGTTCTTTCCGTTATAAGTTTCCTTTTTTGCTGTCAGTACTAGATTTCCATCTCTTACAGACACATTATCAGGATGAAATGCAAGGTCTGATGTTACATCATACCAAATTCCGTTTTTCCATTTTGCTTCATCCAGGCTAGTGCCATCAAATTCATCCGATGCCGCCGGAAGCAATGTCCAGTTCCCGCTTTCAAGTGGTGCCGCCTTAGCAGACAACACCGGACACTGAGAGATCATTGCCACCGCTGCCACTGCCATTGTCATGTGTTTCCATTGTTTTTTCTTCATCATACGCCCTTCTCCTTTCCGGGAATTATCCCTTAACACCAGACGCCACGATACTTTGTTTCAACTGTTTTGAGAACAAAATCGATAGCAGAATAACCGGCATGATCGTAACTACCGCAAGCCCCATCAATGCATTTTGCTTCGTAGCCACATTGTTTGAAATATTGTAAAGTGCCACATTTAATGTCCATAACTTCTGATCCTCTGTTACCAGCCATGCCCAGAAGAAATCATTCCAGTTTCCGATGAATGTCTGCAACGCGATCAATGAAATGATCGGTTTTGACAGTGGCATACAAATCTTGCTATACAAGTAAAAACTTCCCGCTCCATCTAGCTCTGCCGCTTCAAAATAGCTTGCCGGAATCTGATCAAAAAATCCCTTATACAGATATACATAGAAGCCAAATGGATACAAAAACGGTAACAGCAGTGCGAAGTAATTATTGTAAGCGCCCATTTGTTTGTACATGATCAACTGAGGAAGCATAATACTTGCAAACGGAACCATCATGCCTCCCAAAAAGAACAGAAGTACAGCTTTTCCTGCCCTTTTTGACAGTTTTCTGCTAATTACAAATGCACAAACCGAGCATAAGAAGACTTGTGAGATCATCGCAAATCCGATTACGATAATACTGTTAAATACAAAGGTCATAAATCCGAATTTCTGAATAGCAGCACTCTCCGGATAGATATATGCAGGCATCTTTAAATAATATTTGAAGCTTTCCAAATTCAGTATATTCTTTACTTGATCTCCTACACTGACAAGTGTTCCTGTCGTCTGATATTTCTCTTCCAGAATCTTTTCTGCTTTTTTCTCAAACTTACTTCCTAGTCCTTCCGGTGCTTTTTTAGAAACCCCGTTAAGATTAAATTCATAACCGATGGAATCACATGCACGGATAAAACGCTCATCATGAAGCAGCACTTCTTTTTTGATGGCAGTTCCTTTATAGATTCCATAGTCCTTTTCCATCTGAAGCTTCATCTGATGTGCCCTAGAATAATAAACAGTTTCTCCGTCCTTTGTTCCATATACTTTAATCTCCATGATCGAATCATCGGACATCTTTTGGCTGAGTCCCATCATTGTAAGAACACTGTCTTGCATCATCTGGTTTTTCAGCTGTTCCTCACTCCCCTTTTGATCGGAGTAATCAAGTACAACAGAAAGGCTGTTCGCTGCATTAGGAAGCAGTTTTGGCGGAACCTCATATATTTTTGAATTATCTTTCATAGAGCTAGATACCGCAAAAACCATAGGGTATAGCATCAACGCCGCAAATATCAGAGACACTACCACCGCAACGATTTTCAATCTTTGTTCAGATCTTCCAAGCTTTTTTTTCATTCTTTTTTTCCCGATTGTCTTCATTTCTCTGCCCCCTACTCCTTCTCCGATTTTTCAAAACGCATCTGTATCATCGTCATGGCTGCGATCACAAAGAGAAGAATAACAGATGCCGCAGATCCTTTTCCATAATTTAGATCCTGATGAAATGCATTATATATGAAGATTCCCTGCGTTGTAGAAGCACCGCTTGGTCCTCCTGACGCATACATATATGGTATGTCTAGCATCTGCATCGTAGTGATCACGCACATGATCAACTGAATAAATATCATAAAAGAAATATTTGGCAAAATAATATGTATGATTCGTCCAAAGCCTGTACAACCATCCAAAGAAGCGGATTCCATAATATCCATAGAGACTCCTTGAATCGCTGACAGATACAAAAGCACGGTCAGACCACCGCCTAACACTCCGGGGAAGATGATACAAAACTTAACCAGATTCGGGTCACTTAGCCATGTCTGCGCTTCTCCGCCAAAAAACTTCACAATCTGATTTGCTACACCATAGTCCGGATGCCAGATCCACTTCCAAATGATCACATTGACAGATGTAGGAATCAGCGCCGGAAGTATATACAGCGTTGTCAAACATTTCTGCAGTCGTACCAACTCATTTAACAGCAGTGCCTGAATCAGAGGAATCAGAAAACACATACAGAGTTGCAGTGCAAGTAAAATGAATGTATTTTTCCAGGAATCCCAATAATGCTGCATATGGAATATCTCTATATAATTCCCAAATCCCACAAATTTTCCCGGTGGATTGATCGGATCATATTGAAATAACGAAATAAAAAACGCACTGACAATTGGATAATATTTTAACCACACTGTAAATGCCATTGGAAAAAATAAAATACACCATGGTGTAATTTTTTTTCTAAACTGATAGCTACTTGTTTTTACGCCCCTTTTTTGCGAACTCTTTTTCATCAGTAGCACCTCCCTTTTCTCTTCTTCCGTTAGTATAAATGGATTTCCCTTCAAAAAAAATGTTTTCCCCTTACTATTAAGTCACCTTTTTTAAGTTTTTAACTCACCGTTTCTTACCACCTTAAAAATGGTGACCTTTTCCGTTAGATTCAAGACATTCCAATTCTTACCATTGTCTGCTATGATGAATATATCATAAGCGAAGCAAAAAGGAGGAAACACACTATGAAAAAGAAATTACTTGCTACTATGCTCTGTGTTGCAATGGCAAGCACATTGTTCGTTGGCTGCGGTAGCTCTACAGATGCAGACAAAACAACCTCTTCAAAGAAAGGTTCTGACGAAGAGACAGTAGAGCTAACAATTTGGGAGACTAGTCGTAATAAGGATGACTGGTACAATTCTATGGAAAAGAAATTCCTAGAAGAGCACCCAAATATTAAATTGAATAAAGTTGTAAAAGAAGGAGATCCTGGAAATGAGTTCTATCAGGCAGTTGCTGCCGGAACTGCACCTGACCTTGTAAACTGCTCCTTCACAATGATGGATTCCTATATTACTTCCGGTATCCTCGAACCTTTGAACCCGTATACAGATGAATGGGATGAATGGGACAACTATACCAAAGAATATGTTGATATGTTTACAAAAGACGGCAATGTGTATGGAATTCCAAACCAGGTATCCCCGATGCTCTTCGGATATAACAAAACATTATTTGAAGAAGCCGGAATTAAAGAGCCTCCAAAAACATGGGATGAAGCAATTGAAGCTGCCAAAAAAATCAACGACCCTGACAATCAGGTCTCTGGTTATGCAACACTTGCAGCCGAATGGACAGAATGGTTCTTCCAGTACTATGTATGGCAAGCCGGCGGTGATCTGACCAAAGAAAATGAAGACGGAACTGCAGAACTGACTTTCACAGATCCAGCTGTGATCAAAGCCGCAGAATACTATCAGAAATTAAAGAGCGAAGGCGTTCTTCAAAGTGACCTTACATTAAAATTCTCTGACCTCGTTACAAACTTTGGTCTTGGAAAAATTGGTATGATGCCATTTGCAGGTGACTGGGTATCTGAAGCCATTGCCAACGG
>JAHHTO010000046.1 GCA_020024595.1 Schaedlerella sp. | reverse complement strand
ATTTCAATCAGCCTGAATGCACCTACAAAGGAAGAATACATGGATGTAACAAGACCCCAGTTTGAAAATGCTTTTGAAAGTATGCAGGAATTTGCAAAAGCGTGCGGAAAAGTGATTAAAAATGTGAAATTCACAGTAGTAGATGTGCTGAGTGAGAAACAGATTGAGGAAAGCGTGCAGTTGGCGAAATCGCTTGGTGTGAAGCTACGTGTTCGTCCATATGTATGAGAAATCTGCTCTTTTAAATTGTTTATGAAAGAAAAAGTTAGGATGTTACAAAATATCCTAACTTTTTTATAATATATGTTGACGATTTTTGCTATTTTATTCTTGTAAAAGCGGATAATATCTTGCTTCAGTGTTTCCTTTCAACCAGATTTCGATGGAATCGGATGTGAAATCTCTGCCGCCGAGAATTCCTGGTGAGACATAGGAAATCCGGTCAAGAAGATTGTTAATTTCTACCGGATCAGTAACAAGAATAGAACTTTCACTTTCATCGTAAAAAATAGTATCGTTGATATTTATTTCTTTCCCTTCTGTTGTATAGGAAATGAGTGTCATCTGGATGACATCTTCCGGTTTGATTTCGTTACATATTGTATAACCATACTGTTTCAGTAATTCCAATGTATTTTTATAAGTGTCATATAAGTACAATTGTGATAACTGAGTAGTAGAAGAATTGGTTTCGGGTATGGATGTGTCTTTTACTTTTATAAAAAAGCTGAAACATCCAATAGGGTCGGTTTCCTGTAGGGTGTGAATATCTGCTTGAAGCACATCCGTCTGATAAGCAACAAAAAGAGCTTTCTTTTCCTCTTCTGTTAGATCTAGTGATTTTGTAGAAAGCAGATCGTGTAACGTGATGCTTAGGATATCGCTGCTTTCCAGATAGAAGACAGGAAACAGTGTTTTGCGGTAGGAATCTTCTTCGCAGAGTTCTTCCAGACAATTTAGTACATGGGAGCGCTGAACAGCATAAGTACGGTAAATATGCTGTTCGTCTGATTTGTTAAACCGAACGGAGATGTTGATATAATCGTTCAGATTGTCTTCTATTACTGCAGTCGGTGTGATCCCGTTCTCTTGATTCAAGATTCCTTCTTGTGCAAGAACATAAATATTTTCAAAGTCTTTTTGCTGCATTTCATCTACATTTATCAGATCTTTCGGTGTATTTGTATTTAGGAAAGAATCTGGATACATAAAGTAATTCTCGAAGGGGTCTGCAAAGAATGCCATACTATCGAGTTTGTCTGTTTCTGGAAGCCATGTATCGTATCCAAATACATCGAATTGTAAGGCTCCAAGAATTCCGATGACACCAAGTATGGAAATCAGAGAAGAATATTTTCGATTACATACCTGGCGCAAATCCTGTGTATAGATAAATTCAATGATTCCGCATAACAATATAACTGACAGAATACAGCAAATGATCATCCATTTATTGTCAAAATGGTAATAAAAAGAATCTGCATATATTCCAATAAATAATGCTGTCGGTACGGCAATAAGTATTTTGATCACAGAAGCGGTTTTGGGATAAACAAGTGCATTTTCGGCTGCCTCCAAAGGCCGTTTTTGATACAAAAATCGCGCCAGAAACCAGAGTGCAATGATGATCGTGATAGAAATCAGCAAGAAAAGTGGCAACGGGCAAGCTGGTGTACCGGAAGTGTATACAGTTTGTGATGCAAAATTAAAATACATATGAAAAGGTGACAAATAAGGTTGGAATAGATTCGAGCTTTCTTTATAATATCCAAAATAGGTGTCAAAAAAATAACTGGACAGGTCGTGGAACAGGGAGTTGATCAAATCTCCATATACAAAAAGTACAAAGGATGCCAATACACCTGATAATAGTTTACCGGTCAGCATCATTGCAAGTATTGCTGTATGGTACAAAATTATAAATCCTAGAATGCCGCCAAATACTGCAAGAATACACTGACCGAAAATAGGAGCAGAGATTAGTTTCCGTCCTGCAGCAACCGCGATGGCACAAAGGCTGGCAAACAGATATGGAATCAGGAAAATAAATAATCCTCCATAGTAGGAAATCTCATACCATTGTGTCCGTTTCAGTGGAAATCCGTGGAAAAAGTCAGATTTTTCCCGTTGATGAAGATAGGAATAACCACTGGTGGCACATAAAACTGCCAGGAGAACAATGACAAAGGAGAGGGGAGCGTTTCGAACTCCATTCAGCATCTCTGGGAACTGTTCCTGATACCGGTTGTAATCAGAATGGAAGTTGGACAACCTATTTTCCATATTCAATGTGGGATACACTGTTTGGACAAGAAACAATGCAATAAAAGACAAAGCTGCAAGCCATCCACGCTGGCGTATATTCTCCAAGATAAATTTTTTGTAGGAAATGGATTTATTGTAAGAAGTCTTTGAAGTCATAACCAGCCACCTCCGTTTCGCTGATAAATATTTCTTCCAATGATAAAGGCAGAACCTCAGCAAAGAGAGGTTCTTTCTCTAAGGTACACGTTAGGATCTCGTCCCGGGAACCACGGGCGGTAATTGTCAGAAGGGAACCGCTCCTTTCGTATTGCAAAATAGAGAGCTGTGAGAGCAGTTCTTCTTCTTTTGCATGATTGGGAATCACACATTGGATTTTATTGATATTACATTTCATGGTATCTAAGTCCTTTGCAAAGAGCAGTTTTCCGTCGTGGATCAATCCTACGGTATCACAGATATCTTCTAATTCCCTCAGGTTGTGTGAGGAAATAATGGGAGTGAAGTCTCGTTTTGTCAGTTCTGCGGCAAAGAGGCTTTTGATGGTCTGACGCATAACAGGATCCAGTCCGTCAAAGGTCTCGTCACAGAGCAGATATTTTGTTCCGGTGCAAAGACCGAGAAGAAGAGATACTTGCTTTTTACGGCCTTTGGAGAATGTCTGGAGCTTCTGTTTCACCGGAATGCCGAATTTCTCTGTTAGTTTCAGAAAATATTCCCGATTAAATTCTGGATAATTCAACTGATAATACCGGCACATGGTTTCTGCTGTTGCATTAGAAAAAAATGTAGTGGTATCGGACAGAAAACAAAGCTTGTATTTGGCTTCTGGATGTTCAAAGACAGGTGTTCCATCGAGTGTGATTGTTCCACTCTCTGGCTTCAGGATCCCGGCAATGAGACGCAGGAGTGTGCTTTTGCCGGCACCATTGCTTCCTACCAGTCCAAAAATCATACCGTCCGAAATGGTGGCGGAAACATCCTTGACTGCACAGATATTTTGAAAGCTTTTTGTCGTATTGATCAACTCAATCATACTGCACCTCCTAGTTATAGATTTTCTGAATGAGTGTCTGGCACTCCTCCGCTGTGATGCCTAAATCTTTTGCCTGAAGTAGTGACTGCTCCAGATTTTTTAAGTAATGTTCCTTTTTTTGTTGAATCAGAAGGGAAGCATCCGAAATGAAGTTGCCGCGACCTTTTACCGGATAAATATATCCTTGCTGTTCTAGCAATGTGTATGCTTTCTGAATGGTGTTTGGATTGATTGATAGCTTGACAGCCAAAGACCTTACTGAAGGCATCTGCGAACCTGGTTCCAGAATTCCCTTGAGAATCAGCATTTGGAATCGTTCAATGATCTGCTCATAGATGGGAACTCTGCTTTGATAGTCAATTGTAATCACAGGAACCTCCTTTCCGTAATATAACACAAGTGTACTAGTACAGATAATACAGTTATGATATCATAAAAGGAATAGAAAATCAAGATAGAGTCAGGATTGTTCCAGATATGGTAATGTGTAAAAAATCATACATAAAATAAGCGTAAACAAATATTTTTTATTGACAAAATCATAGTAAAATGTTATATTTTGGTAAAACATGAAAGGAAATCGATTCTAGATTTCTGGATGTTTCTATTTATTCGTTTAGGATGTGTATCATTTTCAATAATTTTTTCTGCGTCTGCAGATTCATCTTGGCAATTTCTGCCTGTAGTTCCGGTAAAATATCATTTTTAGAGGTTGTTTCTTTATATTCCTGTTTGCAAAGTGTGTCTAAAGAGACACTGAGCTTCCGTGCATAGCACATAAGGACATGAGGATTACAACGATAAATTCCGCGTTCCATCGTGGAAATATAGCTTTTCGATACATTACAGAATTCGGCCATCTCATCTTGAGTAATATGTTGTTCTTTTCGAAACTTCTGAAGCCGCTTGTTTAGCCGCTTATCTTCTTCTTTCGGTGCAGATTTCATGGGAATTCTCCTCTGTTTTTTATTATTTATTATAAGTGTTTTGTGTGATTACAGTCAATAAAAAGGTAGAAAACGAAATAAATATAATCGTAAACGGTGATAAATTGTTCGGCAGAAGTAAAGAAAAAGAGGATGGAAAGAAAGTTGAGTGTTGAGAGAAAGGAGAGAGTGATATCAATAGAGTAAAGCGAATATTGCAAATATTGATCGGGAGCATTTTGATTTCCGTTGGACTATTCCTTTTCTTTTATCCGAATATGCGTGGATATCAAATACAGAAAGAAGTGAAGCGATTGGCAGGATACTTGAAAGAGAGGAACGATATCCAGTATTCCGAACTGTATCAGGAACTGAAGCAATACAACCAACGGCTGATGATAGAAGGACAGAAAATCCGAGATGTATGGAGTTACAGTCAGCCGCCGGTTCCGTTGGAAAATATGCCGATGGATGATCCGGTAATCGGCTATCTTGAGATTGCGGATATGGAAGTGAAACTTCCGTTACTTTTAGGTGCGTCAGAGGAGAACCTGGCTCGTGGTGCAGCGGTTTTGTCTGAAACCAGCATGCCCATAGGTGGAGAAAATAGCAATTGTGTGATTGCTGCGCATCGTGGCTGGAAAGGAAGTACCTATTTTCAATATATAGAGCATATGAAGATTGGATCAGAAGTGTATGTAACGAACCCGTGGGAGACGTTGGTGTATCGTGCGGTAAGTAGGAAGGTGATTGCACCATATGATCTGGATGCAATCAGGATACAGGAGAACAAAGATATGGTGACATTATTGTCCTGTCATCCAGATGGCTTGGGAGGAGGACAATATCGATATTTGGTGTACTGTGAGCGTATCAGAGCGGCAGAAACAAAAATCAAGTAGAAAGGAGTAGAACGGAATGAGAAAAAGGATTTTAAGAAATCTTAGGATCTTGGCATTTGTGGCGTTTGTGGCAGTTTTACCGGCAACCGATATTATGGCAGCTCCAGAAGATACCATTGATCCAACTGTGCGGGCAAACTTTACCATTCATAAATATGATATAACAGCAGCACAAGAAGCGGGGATTCATGGAACGACAGCTGGGTTTGTCAATAACGGGAAAGAGGATAAGAAAGCAGAAGACATATTCAAGAATTATGCCATTCAGGGGGTAGAGTTTACCTATGTAAAAATCGGTAATATCAATATGGAAACGGAAGGTGGACATGTTCAGATATTGTATGATATTCCAGCTGCATTGGAGGAGGTACTAGGACTTACAGATTTAGGGAGAGAGCAAAAGCATAAGTATACTTCCAGTCAGTTAAATCAGGCTCTTGCAGATACTTCGTCAGATAAGGTGGCAGGAAAGAATGAATTAGAAAATTATATTTCTGGCGTAGAGGAGAAAAAGGCAATGCCCCTCACCGATGAAAATGGAGTGACAGAAGCAAGAGACATTGCAATCGGTCTTTATCTTGTAGTAGAAACAAAGGTGCCGGCAAATGTACATACAACGACAGATCCGTTTTTTGTATCTGTTCCCATGACAGATCATCATGGCGATGCATGGTGCTATGAAATCGATGTATATCCCAAAAATCAGACCGGAAATCCGGAACTGGACAAGTTGGTAAAGCAACGTGATGATAAGACACATCCTTATGAAGATGTGGTTACAGGTTCTGAAGGGGATATATTAGACTATCTATTGGTATCCAGACTTCCGGAGGTTACTTCCCAGGCCACTTACCTGAGCAGATATGTGTTTGTAGATAGAATCGAGAAAGGTCTTACTTATCATCAAGATGTCATCGTTTATTTTTATGATAACGAGGAGGATGCAAGGGCGAACAATCGAGAAAAGGCAGTAAAAACATGGGGGATAGGGGCAAAACAGATCGAGGTTTCTTATGATGATGAGAACGAACAATATAATCAGATGACAGTTGCTCTTTCGGAAGAAGGATTGAAAGAGGTTGCATCGGAACTGTTCCGGCATTGGATGGTTGTTACGTATTCGTGTGTGATGAATTCGGATATCAGTCCTGTTCTGGGAGATGAAGGAAATGTAAATGATGTTGAACTGACTTGGAAACGTACGGCATCTGATTCTGTAGATGTATTGAAAGACTGTGCAAAGGTATATACATTTGGGATAAAGATTCAGAAAAAATTTGCTGATGCAGATGGAAATGCAAAAAATGTACAGTTTGTATTGAAGAATAAGACAGATGGATATTACGTGACAGCAAAGCAGGAAGGTAACTCTGGAGTTTATTATGTAACCGATGGAACAAAGGGAAGGACAAAGTCAGAAGGAACAGTGTTTGTTCCAGATGTAGACGGAGTATTGTTGATCAATGGTTTGGAAGCAGATTGTTACGCTTTGATGGAGATTGCAACGGATGATGGTTATTCCCTCTGGAAGGAGCCGATATTGGTTGAGATTCAGAGTACCGTGGATGAAATCGTTCCATCAAAAACTACACGATATGACAGCAGTAAAAAAGATACAGAACTGATTGAGTCAGAGGGAGAACGTGCAAATGCATTTGTAGATGGAGAAACTACAAATATGAGCCTATTTGAATCTGTGGACGGAAAGAACTCTGCAAATGCGCGAGTTGATATAACAGTTCTGAACCGCAAGACGTTTAAACTTCCACAGACAGGTGGATATGGTCCTTTTGTTTTTACTTTGACCGGATGTGGAGTATTTCTGGCTGGTGTGGTTGTTGTGACAAGAAAAACACGAAGACACAGGAAAGAAGATTAGTAGGATATGAGCAGAACAAGGGATATGATAAAAGCGTTGTTGGTATTTCTGTTATTTTTTGCAGCAGTAGTGTTAATGAATTATCCATTTATATCAAATTATATATTTGAACGGCGTACAGACTCTTTTGCTCATGCAGTGGAAAAAAAGGGAGTCGAAAAGGAAGATAAAGAAAAAGAAGCAGCACTGAAACAGGTACGAGAATATAATGAATCAATTTTTAGAGGACATATCCAGTTACAAGATCCTTTTATTGGAAAAATAAACAGGGAAAAAACGAGAGAATATAATTCCTTACTAAATATGGATTCGTATGGTGTTATGGGGGTTTTGGAGATTCCGTCGATCCGGGTGAAACTTCCGATTTATCATGGGACTACAGAGGCTGTTCTGGAAAAAGGCATCGGACATCTAGAAAATAGTTCACTGCCGATTGGAGGAAGGAGTACACATACAGTTCTGACAGGACATACCGGATTAAATCATGCAAAGTTATTTACGGATTTGACAAAAATGGAAGAAGGCAATGTTTTTTTTCTAAAAGTTCTGGGTGAAAATCTTGCATATCAGGTGGATCAAATTAAAGTAGTACATCCAACAGAATTATCGGATTTATACGTGGAAAAAGGAAAAGATTATTGTACGTTGGTAACTTGTACACCGTATGGTATCAATTCACATCGTCTTTTGGTCCGAGGGGTGCGCGTGGATGATTGGAAAGTTGCAGCAGATTCAGAAGAGTTGAAGGGAAAATCCGTGAAATCAAAATGGATGGCAGAATATGAACGTGCTGTAGTTCTCAGTCTGACAGTATTCATATTTAGTTTGGGAATGGTGTCTTTTTATCGAAGATTTTCAAGGAGGTGGAAAGGATAGGAGAGAGGAATAAAAAAATAATAGTAATCTGTCTGTTGAGTGTAATGTGTATAAGTGTGTTCTCTGGTTTCGGATTCCGATCACATGCATATGATTCCGAGAATACAGATACTTCTGATGTGGAGGAACTGATTGAGTCTAGTACAGGGGATAAGACGGAAAGCGAGGAAGTGATAACACAGAAGGATGAAATAGAATATGCAAATGATGTAAGCTCTATTGAGGAAGGAAAAATTGTGAAAAAAGATGGTACGGTAGAGTATGGGACACCGGAAGATGGACAGGAATATAAAGAATCACATGTGGAACAAAGCAATGAAGATGCAGAGTATTTTGACAGATATGCGTATCATCCTTCTGCGTATGAAGTGATGACATTGGCAAGCAGTGTGACAGATCTGACTGTGGATATCAGAAAAAGAACACAGTGGGTAGATGCATCAAATGGTAATGGCAAGATTACTCTGCAGTATAGTTCCAATTCCGGTACAATAAAGGGAATGGAGGAGATGAATGTTGTTTTGATTCATGATAAATCCGGATCTATGGATGTAAATTATGGATATAATCTTGAGGTTGTAAAACAAGGATGGGATGTAAAATCAGGGGTTCGATGGTATCCGGTTCAGAATTCTATGGGATGGTCTGAAACGGTCAGCGATATTGCCACTGAGACAGAAGAAGGATATATAACCCGGATCACACATAAAGATGAATCTTCCGGGTATCAGGGATTTAGAGAAGGATGGCTGCATAATGGAGAAATGTATTATAATTCTCCATGTCAGACGGACGGGCATTATTATCTTCTCGTGAAAGATGATGTGACTTCCAATCTTCCGAAATGGACGATGGTTCATGGAAATAATCTATATAATACATCTTCCACAGATTTACATCATTATATGCTAGTCACAGGTGAAGAAGCAAGGAATGTATATCTTCCGGAAGGACGAAGAGTAGTTCGTATGACGCAGGGAAGCTATTATGATGAAAATGGACATCCGCAGACAGTATCGGAAAGTGATCCACAGTATTTTTTGGATGTGTCTCAGGTTGTTCAGTATCATGGAAACTGGATTTTAAGCACCTGTGCCATGGCAGAATGCCAAATGAATGACAGACTGTCAAAATCACAGGATTTTATGAGTGCTTTAGTTACCAGAATCCAGGAGATGAATCCGGATAACAAGATTGCTTATATTCCGTTCTGGGGAGATGTGCCTAATCAAGGGTCTTGGAGTAATGCATCTTCAAATAATACTACAGATGGACTATATGAGGACAACACAGGGCGTATGACCCATAAAAATGATGTGACCAGACTCCCATTTACAACAAATGGAAATTCGATCAAATGGCAGATTGAAAATCCATTCACATATGATGGAACCAACTGGACGAGGGCGTTTGAAAATACATTAGAATTCCTAAATAATCGCAGTACAGCGGATCAAGAAAAGAAGACACTGATTATTTTCTTGACCGATGGTATGCCACAGGGAACAGCTGGAAAGCCTGTAGATGTAAAGAATTTGAAAATCAATGGGCTGAATCAGATTTCCCAACTAAAGTCGATCAGCGGGGTGACCATCTATTCCTGTGGTGTTGGAGTGAATCAGTATGATACAACAGGTTTGAAAGAACGGATAGATGACATAGATTCTACAGGAACGGCGGTGTTTGCCAGATATACAAATGAATTTGAGGCATTGAAAACTACGATTCTGAATCGAATCAACAGTCAGTATGTTATTGACATCAAAGGACAGGATGCATTTTATACAGATACACTGAACGGTCCATTTTCATTAGATGAAAGCAGGTTGGATGAATCCTGGAAGGTACTAACGTCGCAAGGTTCTGGAATGACAAAAGGAGTGCCGACCAGTGTGTATCATGCAGCAAAAGAAGGTGCGGTACATATTTATGTGAAAAGTACGAAGACCGTATACTGGTATATTGGAAATCTGACAAATGGCACCTATACGGCAGCAGGACATGAGTTTTCTTTTCCGATTAAATATGCAGATTATCAAAATGTGACAGACGGAAAAGACAGAGTGCAAGAATCCAATACGACGCAGATGCTTACATATGTGTCAACACAAAATGTAAATGAATTGCGGACAAAAACAATGTCCTCGCCATCAATCATTTTCAATAGACAGGAGAAACCGAGTATCACAATAAACAAATTTGTCACAGGTTCTTCATTTACAACAGATCAGAAGTTTCGGTTTGTATATTCAACGAAGAAACAGGCTGACGGGAAAATAACGGACTATCTTGGGGAGGCTTATGTGGTTGTAAAGAAAGATTCCTCAACAGGAAGTGCTGTGATTCCGAACGTAGAGCCGGGAACGTATTACATATATGAAGTAGATGATGATGATAACAGGATTTCTCCGCAGACAGGTACGGTAACAGTATCTGAAAAAGCGGCGATTACAACAGTTGCGGTAGATGATCAAATTCCGTTATCAGCAACGTCTTCAGATGGAGTGACATTGAAAAATCTGGATAATCAGCTCAAAATTGAGACGGAGGGAGGTTCCGTGGCATTTAAAAATGAGTATGTGAATGTAGATGTGAATAAGATATGGGAGGATGAGAATTACGAGGGAAGACCTGGAGAAGTTACGGTCTGGTTGTTAAAGAATGGAACAAGGATAAAGTCTATGAAGTTATCAGAATCAAATTGTTGGAAAGATTCTTTTATGAATCTGGAGAAGTACGATGCGAAGGGAGAGAGATACGATTATACAGTTGAGGAAGAGGAAGTTGTAGGATATCGGACACAAATCAATAGGATTTCAGACAATTCCTATCAGATCACGAATACTCTCATTTGCGGGAGCGTCAGAATTAAGAAACTGGATACAGATGGAAAAACCCCTCTTTGCGGAGCGGTCTTTGAAGTGAAAAATCGAAAGGGAAAAGTAATAGTGGAAAAAAGTACAGATACCAATGGAGAAATCCTGTTTGAAAACTTGCATCCTGACACATATACCATCACAGAGAGCAAGACGACGGAAGGACATACGCTTTTGAAAGAGCCGCTTGTTCTTACAGTTCCGATGCAGATGACAACAGAGGATATCGCAGAAAAGAGGATTGATAAAGAGCAGTGTGTTTACTATCCTGATTCCAAGGTTTATCTTATTTATGACTATACATATGAAATTACAAATCATGCGGTTTTTCAGGTACCGATGACCGGTGGCGTAATTACTATCCAAACATTTCTTCCGATTGCAGGTGGGTTGGTGCTGTTGACAGCTGCAATGGCCATATTAAAGAAGAAGCGCCATTGATAGAGAAAATCAAATGAGGCTTATTTTTGGTTATAATGAAATTATACTTGTGTGAACATACAGGAAGTGATATGATTGACAAAGTGATAGCGTTCTGTAAAGGAACGTTATCACATGCAATTATATAGTAGAGAAAGGAAACGAATAACGTGACCTATAAAGAAGCAAGGGTATATTTGGACGAAGTGTCGAAATACGGAAGTGTACTTGGCTTGGATACGATTCGTGGTTTGTTGTGTGAACTCGGGAATCCGCAGGATGATTTGCAGTTCATACACATTGCGGGAACGAACGGCAAAGGGTCTGTGCTTGCGTACACGTCAACGATTCTAAGTGAGGCGGGGCTTAAGACCGGAAGATATGTTTCGCCGACTGTTATGTCTTATCTGGAGAGAATACAGGTGGATGGGCAGTGGATTTCCGAGGAGATATTTGCAGAATTAGTTGAAAAAGTTCAGAAAGCTGTTGCGCGTATGGAGGCGGCCGGAAAAGAAAGTCCGACTGTGTTTGAGATGGAGACCGCAATAGCTTTTTTATATTTCCGGAAAATGAAATGTGATGTGGTGGTGCTGGAAACCGGTCTGGGGGGAAAACTGGATGCCACAAATATAGTGGAGCATACGGTGATCGCAGCATTTGGCACAATCAGCCGGGATCATATGGGTTTTTTGGGAGAAACGCTGTCGGAGATTGCAGAAAATAAGGCGGGAATTATCAAACAGGGATGCAAAGTGGTGTCTGCGCCACAGAAACCGGAAGTCAGAGAAGTACTGGAGAGAGAAGCGGCAAAATACGGCTGTCCACTTGTCTATGCAAGACCAGAGAAGACGGTTGTTTCTCAAGAAGATTATAAGGGACAGGTGTTTTCTTATCAGGGAATGGATGCTATTCGGATCGGACTTGCCGGACGACATCAGATTGTGAATGCGGTAACTGCATGGGAAGTTATTCATGCATGGAACAGTGTTGCGATGGAACAGGAAAAATTACACAATGTTGTTTCCAAACAGGTGATGCGGTCTGGATTTGAAAAAACGGAGTGGATAGGAAGATTTACCTGTGTATCTGAAAATCCGGTATTTATTGTAGATGGCGCACACAATGAGGATGCTGTCAAGCGACTGCGTGAATCTGTGGAGGTATATTTTCCGGGCAAAAAGTTGACTTGTATTATGGGAGTATTCAAAGACAAGGAATATGAGAAGATTGTGAATTTGATAATTCCCTGTGTGAAGAAAGTGTATACAGTGAATCTACCGGATACAAATCGGACATTGGATGCGGAACTTTTGGCGAAAGCCTTTGTAGAAGCATCAGGCAATTCGTTGGAGGTGCATGCTGTAGGAGAAATAGAACAGGCTGTGTATACCGCACTGCAAGGGGCGAGAACAGATGAAGTAATTCTTGCATTTGGTTCGCTTTCTTATTTGGGGAAAGTGATAGAAACTCTCAGAAGCAGAGCATGATGGAAATTGAAATGAATGCAAAATTCAGAATATGAGGAAAAGAACATGATTAATCAGGAAAAAGTCAAGCAGGCAGTTCGGCTTTTGCTGGAAGGGATCGGAGAGGATATAAACCGGGAAGGTCTGGTGGAAACACCGGATAGAATTGCCAGAATGTATGAAGAAATATATGGTGGGTATGAGGAGCATACAGAAACATACCTCGCAAAGACATTTCATGTAAAAAATAACGAAATGGTAGTAGAAAAGGATATTACGTTTTATTCTACATGTGAGCATCATTTACTGCCGTTTTATGGAAAGGCTCATATTGCTTATATTCCAGACGGAAAAGTTGTGGGGTTGAGTAAGCTGGCTCGAACGGTAGAAGTCTTTGCAAAGCGATTGCAGCTCCAGGAACAGCTGACAGGACAGATTGCAGATGCATTGATGGAATATTTGCAGCCGAAGGGTGTGATGGTTATGATTGAAGCGGAGCATATGTGCATGACAATGCGTGGTATCAAAAAGCCGGGAAGTCAGACTGTAACAATTGTAAAACGAGGTGAATTCCTGGAAAATCCAATTCTGGAAGATACATTTTTCAGGATGCTCCGTTTGTAGCGGGAACAGAAGAGGCATCAGGAGAGAAATAATGGAAGAGAATCAAAATATAATAGAAGAAATTCGAAGGCATCCGTTGTTTCAGGAGAATTATAGGAGACTGGAAGTGGCAGAAAAGGATCGAAAATTCTGTTGTCACCAGATGGATCATTTATTGGATGTGGCAAGAATTGCCTACATTCAGAATCTGGAGCAGAAGCTTGGTTTTCGAAGAGAGGTCATTTATGCGGCAGCACTGCTGCATGATATAGGAAAATCCCGCCAGTATGAGGAAGGAATTCCTCATGAAATTGCATCGGCAGAGATTGCGGAAGTAATTCTTCAGGAAGTGACTGCACAGGAAAATCAAACAGAAGTATTTAGTGTGAGCGAACGAAAAGAAATCCTTCAGGCAATTCGCGGGCATCGGAGATACCGGTCAGATATGTCATCTTTGGAAAAACTGTTGTATATCAGTGACAAGAAGTCCAGACCATGCTTTTGTTGTCAGGCAGAAAGAGAGTGTAACTGGAGTTTGGAAAAAAAGAATATGGAGATGGAATTATGAAAATCGGTGGAAAAGAATTTGATACAAAACAGCATTGTTATATTATGGGAATCTTAAATGTAACACCAGATTCCTTTTCTGATGGCGGGAAATATCAGAAGATAGATGCAGCGCTATTTCATGCGGAAGAAATGGTGTGTGATGGTGCAGATATCTTAGATGTGGGAGGAGAGTCTACAAGGCCGGGACATATTCAGATCACAGAAGAGGAAGAAATTGCCAGAGTAACACCGATCGTAGAAGCATTGAAGGTACGCTTTGATGTTCCGGTTTCAATTGATACTTATAAGAGCAAAGTTGCAACAGAAGCTCTGAAAGCGGGGGCTGACATGGTCAATGATATATGGGGATTAAAATATGATAAAAAAATGGCAGAAGTCATTGCATCCCATCAAGTTGCATGTTGTCTGATGCAAAACCGTGAAAAGGCAGAATATCAGGACTTTATTCCAGATGTGTTGGAAGATTTGCGGGAAAGTGTGCGGTTGGCAAAAGCAGCTGGTATCCAGGAAGACAGGATTTCTCTGGATCCTGGTATCGGATTTGGTAAGACATATGAAATGAATCTGGAAATGATGAAATGTTTATCTGTATTAAAGGAACTGGAATATCCGATATTGCTCGGAACTTCTCGAAAGTCTATGATTGGATTGACATTGGATCTCCCGGCAGACCAAAGAGAAGAGGGAACGCTTGCAACGACAGTAATGGGAGTGATGAGTGGATGTTCTTTTGTACGTGTGCATGATGTACAAGCAAACCGCAGAGCAATTCAGATGACAGAAGCAATTTTGCAAAAGCATGAGGTATAGGCGGGAGAGAAGGATGGTATTAAAAAAATCAGATCAAATTAAAATAGAAAATATGGAAGTTTTTGCGAATCACGGAGTATTTCCGGAAGAAAATAAACTGGGACAAAAGTTTTTAATATCCGCAACGCTTTATACGGATACAAGAAAAGCTGGGAAGAGTGATGATTTGACTGCATCCATTCATTATGGTGAAGTCAGTCAGTTTATAGATTCTTATATGAAATCGCATACGTATCAACTGATTGAACGAGTGGCTGAATCACTGGCAGAAGAACTG
>JAHHTO010000045.1 GCA_020024595.1 Schaedlerella sp. | reverse complement strand
TTTTGTGACAGTGTCAGGTATGCTTTATCGGATGAGACAAAATGCGGTCGGACTGGCGAATATTTGTATTATGAGTACAATTGTACTGGTGCTGATTTCTGTAACTGTGTCCCTGTATGCAGGTATGGAAGATATTTTAAATACTCGTTTTCCAACAGAATTCCATGTACAGCTGTCTGATCCCGATGAGAGGAAAGTAACCGACCTTCAACAGGCGATCAATGAAGAACTGATGCGTGCTGATGTACAAGCAAAAGACCGGGAGGAAGTGGTGTCTATACCTCTGGCAGGGATACTGGATGGAGAACAGATCTTATTGAAAAGTAATATGGATTATTCAGAAGAAAATCTAAGAGCGGTGGTGCTGACAACATTGGAATGTTATAATTCGATGGAAAAGACAAATCAGACGTTGGCAGAAGGAGAGGTGCTTGTCTGCTCGCCGAAGAAAGAAATCCGGGGAAGTATACTGACTCTCGGAACGTATAAATATAAGGTGAAAGAGCATCTTGATTCTATTAGAATGGAAAAATATAAGGACTTATCTGCGATAACGAATTTTTATGTTGTTGTGAAGGATATGGAAGAAATGCGAACCCTTGCAAGAAAGTACGGTGTTGAAGGGGAAGCTACAATTTCTTATAATCAGTATCTGAATTTAGAAGGAAAGGAAAAGGTATGTAAATCGGTATTAGAGTCAATCAATCAAAGATGTGCAGGAATGGAAGGAGTATCTGTACAATGGAGAGCTGCATCTGAGCAGAGCTTCTATATACTGTACGGAGGATTCTTGTTTTTGGGAGTTTTTGTTGGTTTTCTGTTCTTAATGGGTACGGTACTGATCATTTATTACAAACAGATTTCAGAAGGATATGATGACAGAGAACGGTTTCAGATTATGAAGAAGGTGGGAATGAGCAAAAAAGAAGTGAAAGACAGTATTCACAGCCAGGTACTGACGGTATTCTTCCTGCCTCTTGGAGTTGCAATAGTTCATTTAGCAGTTGCATTTAAGGTTCTGACAAAATTAATGCAGATGCTGAATCTGACGAATGTAAGATTGCAAGTATTTTGTACAGCAGGTACAGTATTGATTTTTGTTATATTTTATATATTGGTATTTATGATCACGTCCAAAGAATATTATCGGATTGTGAAGTGATTCTATTTATAAACAGGCTTAAATTCCCCATTGAACCACTTGAAAAATAATGTTATAATTTAACACAGAATGCGTAACTATGCACAGATACAGGACATTGATGAAGTAGGTGGCAAATTTGAAAAATAAGATCAAACGTCTATCAAAAGGAGATTTTTATATTTCCCAGCCGGAAATTATTTTCCCAGAAACGCATCTGATTATGAGAGTCGGGGAAGGTGAAAAGTACAAGGGGAGTTTTTCGCTGCAGAATCAAGGAGAGGGCAGTATCAGAGGACTGGTCTACCCTTCTTCTTTCCGTGTGCAGTGTGAGGAAGAGGGGTTTGACGGCAACCCGGTCAATATTTATTATACATATGATGGAAGTGGTCTCGTGCCGGGGCATGTAGAGCATGGAAAGTTTACGATTGTTTGTAACGGTGGTGAGTATGATGTGGCATTTACCGCAATTATCGAGAAGCCATTCGTTATGACGCGTTATGGTAAGGTACAGAGCCTGGAAGATTTTAAAAAGCTTGCATTCCGTGATCCGGCAGAAGCAGAGAAGCTGTTTCGTTCCCGGGATTTTTATGAGATTTTGAAATATGAAGATAAACGGATTCAGGCACTTTATGACAACATGCGTAAATGGGAGTTGGATCAGCAGGCACTGGAAGAATTTTTAGTCGGGTGTAAGCAGAAAGAAAAAATATTTTTGACGTTGGAAGAAGAAAGACGTGCATTTACATCTTTAATTGAGACACGAAAAGAAATATTTACAGTCAAGAAGAACACATGGGGATTTCTTGCGATTGATGTTCGAACAGAAGGTGACTTTTTACGGGTAGAGCATACAAGAATCACTACGGAAGAGTTCGTGGGGAATTCTTATCGGCTGGAGTATTTTATTAATCATGAAAAATTACACAAGGGAAGTAATTTCGGACAGATTATACTGGAATCCCCATATGAGACACTGACGTATGAGATTATTGTTGAAAAAGATATTGTACGCGATGATGAACGTCGAGAAGAAGAGATGGAGTTTGCGAGCATTATCAAGGGGTATTTGCAGTACGAGGCAGGAAAGAAGGATGTGAATACCTGGGCAGACGAGGCGATAAAGCGAATAGAACATCTGCGTAAAGTTGATGATAGAAATGAACTTTATCTTCTTGTGCATGCCCACATCTGTTTGATCGGAAAGCGAATGGATGAAGCAAAGTGGCTTCTGGAATCTTATAATTATAATCGATTTGCAATCGGAAAAGATGTGGAAATGAGTTCCTATTATCTTTATCTGACCACATTGTTAAGTAACGATTCCATTGGACAGAGACGTGTGGCAGAAGAAATTTCCAAGTCCTATTTGAAGCATCCGGATAGTTGGAAGATTCTCTGTATGTTGGTCAATGTAGATTCAGAATACAAGATTCTGACAGAGCGACTCAGGGTAATGGAGCAACTGTTTTATGAAGAAAAGGTGCATAGCCTGATCTTTTATATGGAGGCTTTTCGCTGTTACAGGGAGAAAAGCATCACATTGAAAAAGTTGGGGATGTTTGAAGTACGCGTACTGTCTTTTGCTGTGAAATACAGACTGATGACGAAGGAATTGGCACTTTATACCGCAAATTTGGCGAGTCAGTTGAAAAACTATGACAAGCACCTTTATGAAACGTTGGCTGCAGCTTATGAGATGTATCCGGAATCTATGATTCTCACAGCGATTTGTACTTTGCTGATCAAGGGGAATCGGATCGACAGTGGCTGTTTTAAATGGTATGAAAAAGCTGTGGAATCAGAGTTGAAGATTGCACAGCTCTATGAATACTATATGGCGTCTTTGGATATGTATCATTTTAAGAAAGCACTTCCGAGATCGGTTTATTTGTATTTTATGCATGGAAATACGCTGGAATATAAGAAATGCTCTTTCCTCTATGCGAATCTGATTACATATGTGGATGAGAGCAGTGAAATATATGCACACTACCGGGACGAGATGGAAGCTTTTGCATGGAATCAGCTGGATCGTAGACATATTGATGAAGCTTTGCGTGTTATTTATAAACGATTTGTGGTGGAATCTGCGATGAATCCAGAACGGATAAAGGCGTTGTATGATATTTGTCATGCATATGAAATCACGACAAAAGTAGACAATATGAAGTTTATCCATGTGATTGAAGAAGATGGAACTATTTCTCAGAAGGTGCCATATGCGGAGCATGGAGCACAGGTGTTTTTATACTCTAAGATGGCTCGTCTGGTATGGGAAGGAAAAGATGGCAGACATTATACGGATTCTATCCCATATGAGAGTAGGCGTCTCTTCTATGAATTGCGGTATATGGATATGTGTCGCAAATATATCAATGGTCTGAAACTAAACAGAGAAGAGGAAGAAGCGGAAGAACTGACTTTGGATGTTGTGCGCAGGAAAGGTCTTGAAAAATATAATGATACAGAACTGCTGACCCTCTGTAGCAAGATTATTAGGGAAAATAATTATGAAAATGACGATTTTCTTACGTATGTATGTTTTGAACTGTTCAAAAAGAATCAGTATGATAAAGTGATTCTGACATATCTGGCTACATATTATTGTGGAGCAACGATTGAAATGAAGCGACTCTTTAGAGAAGCAAAAGAGTATGAGGTGCATACGCATAAGTTGGCAGAACGGATCCTGACACAGATGTTGTTTGCAGAAGAAATTTTTGGAGAGTCTACCATTTTTGAAGATTATTATGCTGAGGGTGCATATTTCCGCTTACAGCAGGCATATTTGGCGTATATGTCCAGAGAGTATGTAACAGAAGAACGCAAAATCAGTAAAAGTGTGATTGACATTATCTGCCGTGAGTTTGAGAGAGGCGAGGAAGTAATCGACATCTGTAAGATCGCTGTATTAAAATATTACTCGATGCGGGAGTATGGAAATGCCCGCAAGACTGTGAAGCAGTTTTTGCAGGAACTGTGTGGCAAGCAGATTTATTTTCCGTTTTTCCTTTCTTATGAGAAAGATTGGTTGATCGAACTGCAACTTTGGGATAAGACGCTGATCGAATATAAGGGTCAGAAAGGAAGCCGAGTGATGCTGTATTATCAGCTTCAGAAAGACAATGGAGAAAATGTGGACTATTCTACAGAAGTGCTTACACCGATGTATGAGAATATTTATGTAAAGAAGTTCGTACTTTTTTCCAATGAGAAATTGAAATATTATTTTAAAGAAATGATTGATGGAAACTCCTACCGCAGTGATAAAGAGGAGTGTTATAAAGAGATTCAAAAAGGGGAAAGCGGACGTTATGGTCGGCTGAACGATATCCTGCTTTCGGACGGGATGGAACGGACAGCAAGAATGAAAGCTTATTCGTTGGAAGATGTGACTGCGGCACATATGTTTGAGCAATATTAAGGAGGCCTGCTGTTATGGGACAGGGCAATATCATTGGGTATGAGATAAATGAAAAGACGTGCCAGATTAGCTTCTATAATGATGAGCAGCTTGAGCCGGAAACACTGGAGACAGATACAGATAATTACCAGATTCCGCTTATGATTGGAAAGCTCAGAGACACGTGGGCATATGGCAAGGAGGCAAAACGTCTGGCGACAGTCAAAGAAGGTTTTGCGGTGACAAGACTGTTGGAAAGAAGTCTTGCCGGAGAAAAGATTGAGTTTGCAGAAGAAAGTTATGATGCAGTATGGCTTCTTTCTAAGTTTGTGCAGATGTCTCTCCATTCTTTTCCGCAGATTGACGGGATTGTGTTCAGTGTACCGGAGCTGACGGAAGAACTGGCGCAGCTTCTTCGAGGAATTGCGGTGCGGATGGGAATTGATAAGCAGCATATTTTTATTCAAGATTATAAAGAGAGTTTCTGCAACTATCTTTTTTATCAGCCGAAAGAACTGTGGCAGTATGATGCAGCGTTGTTCTGTTGCGATCGGAATGAGATCAAGGCGTATATGCTTCGGAGATTGAAAGCAGGACTGGGCGGTGGAAAGACGACTTTTGTGACAGTAGATGAAGTTGCAAGTGCGCATATGAAGGAACTGGCAGCAGTGTATCCGGTTTTAAATGAAGACAAGGCAAAAGAGGCAGACTTAATGTTTTGCAGATTTATTGAAAGTGTATTTGATAAGCGTATTGTTTCCTCTGTCTTTTTAACAGGGGAGGGATTTGAGAATAACTGGTATCCCAAATCCTTACGTGTACTGTGTAACGGAAGAAGAGCTTTTATTGGAAATAATCTGTACAGCAAAGGGGCATGTTACACGGCATACAGAAAGGAATATATGCATATTGAAGATCCGGTATATCTTTCAGAAAGTAAGCTGACAGATCAAATTACGATTAATATGCGGGTGAATGGACAGGAAATGCAATATCCGATCGTTTCGTGGGGAGCGCAGTGGTATGAATCTAACAGTCAGTTGGAAGTGTTGGTAGATGATTTACAGGAGATTGAATTTTACGTAGAATCCTTGATTCAGGGCAACGTAAAAACAGAAGTGATTTCGCTAGAACATTTTCCAAAACGCTCGGAGTATTCTATGCGACTTCAGATTGAGACGTTATTTGTAGATGAGAAGACATGTAAGGTTACAGTGCGGGATGCAGGATTTGGAGAATTTTTTCCGGCAACCGATTTTCAGGAGGAGAAGATTATACATTTAGGAGGCAATGATGGGAAGTTTAGTTCTTTGTCATGACAGGCATGCGACACATCCGTATGAGATATCGCGGATTCACTGTAAGATTTTTACAATTGAAGAATTATGCTACTATCTGTGCAACAATCTGTATCTGATTGATTATACCATCATGAATGAACAGCTTTGTACATGGTTGGAAGAAGAATTGGAGATGAAGGAACTAGCCGGAATGCTTCGAGATGTGATTCGCTTGCGCGGTTCTGTGGAGAAGTTTGTTTTGACGATTCTAAAATATTCCAAAATCTATCGGGAGCCGGAAATGATACGGATTCAGAATGTACTGGAGAGATTGAAGAATCAGAAAGACATTGAGAGGCAGAAGTATAAGGGGGATAATCTGCTGGAAAGCGGGGAAATAGAGGAGGCAATTATTGTATATCAGTCGATCCTTAATCAGGAGAAGGATGAGACAGTGGATACAAAATTCTATGGAAGAATCTACGCAGGGTTAGGGGCGGCGTATGGACGGCTGTTTTTATATGAAGAGTCTGCTAAAATGTATGACCGCGCATATCAGATCTGCGATGATAAAGCTTTGTTAAAACCGTATCTTTATGCGTCTTACAAGTATATGTCCCTAGAGGAGTATCATATTCTTCTGACAAAACATGAAGAATATGTGGAAGTCAATGCGAAGATGCGTCAGGAGATGGAAGATTTAAAAAATGAGATTCCACAAGAATTAGAAGAAGATGTGCTGGAAAAATGGAAACGCCAGTATCGCAGAAGTCATATCTGATGAAATGATTCGCAAAGGTGGTTCCTTATACAAAAAGATTGACAAGATTTTATAAATGTGATATTATGAGCGAGTGATTTAGTATGGTAAAGTGGTCAATTGATAAAATGATAACGTAAAATCATGAGGAGGAACCGATTATGAAAAAGAAAGTCATGTTGCTTTTTGCAGGAGCAATGGTTGCAGCAATGGTGCTGGCAGGCTGTGGTGATAAGGATGAGGAATCAAAAGGAGAGACAAAGACAGAGAATGCTGCCAATAAATCAACATTTACTGTAGGATTTGATGCAGAGTATCCGCCATACGGATATATGGATGAAGAAGGAGAGTATACAGGATTCGATTTGGAACTGGCTGAGGCGGTTTGTGAACTGGAGGGTTGGGAACTGGTGAAGAAGCCAGTTAACTGGGACTCTAAAGATATGGAACTGAATTCTGGTTCGATTGATTGTATCTGGAATGGATTTACTATGAATGGACGTGAGGATGAATATACATTTTCCGTGTCATATATAGATAATAGCCAGGTGATTGTTGTTGCGGAAAATTCCGGTATTGATACACTGGAGGGGCTTGCAGGTAAGACCGTTGGCGTTCAGGCAGCAAGTGCAGCATTGGATTTGCTAAAGAGCGAAGAAGAGGGTGGACAGAAAGCACTGGCAGATACGTTTGGTTCGCTGAATGAATTTGCAGATTACAACACTGCGTTCACAGAGTTACAGGCAGGTGCTTTGGATGCACTTGCAATTGATATCGGTGTTGCAAACTACCAGATTAAATCCAGAGGAGAAGGTTACAAGATCCTAAATGAGACTTTGAATACTGAACAGTATGCAATCGGATTTAAGAAAGGAAATCAGGAGTTGTGTGATATCGTGAATGCGGATTTGAAGAAACTGACAGAGGACGGAACGGTTGCAAAGTTGGCTGAGAAGTATGAAATTACTGATATGGTAACTTTAAAAGCAAAATAAAAATGAATGAATACCCCTTGGGAGAGATGCCTTCCAAGGGGCGTCCTTGTGTTGGCGGGAATATGCGGGAAAGAGAAAAATTCCCGATGTTTGGGAGGAAAATACATGAGTTTTGATGTGATGCTAAGACAGTTGACAATCGGATTTGGACAGACCTGTCTGATTTTTTTTATGACACTTCTGTTTTCCTTGCCGCTTGGAATGGTGGTGTACTTTGGAAGAGTGAGCAGAATCAGACCGGTTAGTTGGATTGTGAAGATTTATATATCGATTATGCGAGGAACTCCGCTGATGTTGCAGCTGCTTGTATGGTATTTTGCACCGTATTATTTGTGGGGGATGAATATCGGTGGTTACAAGCTAACAGCAATTCTTCTGGGATGTTCCTTGAATTATGCAGCCTATTTTGCAGAGATTTACCGTTCCGGAATCGAGTCTATTCCAAAAGGTCAGTATGAGGCAGCAGCATTGTTGGGGTATTCAAGACAACAGACCTTTTTCAGAATTGTATTGCCACAAGTGGTAAAGATTGTATTGCCTTCTGTGACGAATGAGGTCATTACGTTGGTAAAAGATACATCATTGGTATATTCTCTGTCTTATATTGAGATGTTTGCTGTGGCAAAACAGATCGCGGCTGCACAGACAACGGTTGTTCCGTTCTTTATCGCCGGTGTGTTCTACTATATCTTTAATTATGCAGTAGCATGGGGAATGGAAATGTTTGAGAAGAAAATGGATTATTATCAATAGGAGGATGCCGGAATGAGCCTTTTGGAAATGAAACATATCAAGAAAGAATTCGGCGGTGTGCCAGTTATCAAAGATATTTCGCTGTCCGTAGAGCAGGGAGAAATTCTCGCAATTATAGGTCCCTCAGGTTCAGGGAAGTCGACCTTGCTTCGATGTGCGACAATGCTTGAAGTAATTGGCGGTGGTGAAATTGCATATCTTGGTCAGAAAGCAGAATGGATGGAAAACGGGAAACCGGTATTTCCAAAGAAGCAGGAATTAAAGAAAATACAATCCTATTTCGGACTGGTGTTTCAAAATTTTAATCTGTTTCCGCATTTTTCTGTAATCAAAAATATTACAGATGCCCCGATTCGGGTGCAGAACCGCAATAAAGAGGAAGTATACGAAGAGGCAAAAAAGATTCTTGAAAAGATGGGACTGGCAGATAACGCAGATGCCTATCCGTATCAGCTATCTGGTGGACAGCAACAGCGTGTGTCTATTGCGAGGGCTCTGGCGATGAAGCCGAAGATGCTGTTTTTTGATGAGCCAACTTCCGCATTGGATCCAGAGTTGACAGGGGAAATCTTAAAGGTAATCAAGGATTTGGCGGCAGAGCATATGACGATGGTGATTGTGACCCATGAGATGAATTTTGCGCGAAATGTAGCAGATAAGATTATTTTTATGGACAAGGGTGTGATCGCAGTTGAAGGTACGCCGAAAGAAGTATTCTCTTCAGAAAATACGAGAATGCAGGAATTTCTTGGAAAGCTGTCAGCAGAGTAACTAGAAATAGAATCATATGGAATGATGAAGAAAAGGGAGCGATTGTCAATCGATCCCTTTTCTTCATGGTATATCATTTGTTGTTTCGTGTGCTGAAAGAGAATTGTGATGATTTTGTAAGAAGGGGATTATTTTATTCCGGATAGATTAAATGCTGATCAGTAATTTGGATCAATACCTCATTGAGAAACTTATGGGCAACAAAGCGGGCCATTGGAAGGTTCATATCCAGATAGTTTCCACAGTCTTTTGCAGATGCTCCCGGAATGTCTCCTTCGAATTCAGACATCCATGTGAACATTTCTTGCATCAGGGGCACGATCTGTTTAGATTCATAGTCTCCGGCAAGAAGCAGGTAGAATCCGGTGCGACAACCCATAGGACCGAAATAGAGAATCTTTTCTTTGAATTCTGCATGGTTCCGTAAAAAAGTTGCTCCCAAATGTTCGAGAGTATGTACTTCGGCTGTATTCATGACTGGTTCTTCATTTGGACTGGTCATACGGATGTCGAAGGTTGTGATCGTAGTATTGCCGACCATGTCCTTACGGGAAACGTAGAGCCCTGGCTGTAGTTTTAAGTGGTCAATGGTAAAACTTTTAATTTTTTCCATAGTAAGTATAAGTCCTTTCTGTTAGTTGTATGATTGATTTATAATTCCTATTATTTAAGGTTATTATACCGAAGATAGCATGAAATAACAAGCAGGTGCATCTTATTGTCGGAAATTTGAGAATTGACGCTTATGACGGAAATGTTTATACTGTATTCAAAGTGTGTAGATTATAGGAAGGTGGGAGACAGAAGATGAGAATTTATCTGGTACGGCATGGAGAGACAGATTGGAATAAAGCGCGAAAAGTACAAGGGTCAGCAGATATTCCGTTGAATGCGTATGGGATTCATCTGGCGGAAGAAACAGCGGAGGGGTTGAAGGAAGTTGCCTTTGATAGGGCATATACTTCACCGTTGGTTCGGGCAAAAAAAACAGCGGAGGTGATTTTAAATGGCAGGGATATTCCTCTATTTGAAGCAGATGCTATCCGAGAAATGAATTTTGGAAGTTATGAAGGAATGTGCTGCGGTGGTGAACATAAAGAGCCAGAGAGTGCGGAGTTTAATAAATTTTTTACGGATACGGCAAATTTTATACCTGCAGAGGGTGGAGAAAGTGTACAGGAACTGTTACAGCGAACGGGACAGTTTCTGGAAGAATTGTATCAGAATCCTGAATTGGAAGAAAAAACAATTTTATTGTCTGCGCATGGTGCTTCAATGACAGGGCTTTTGAATTGTATGAAGGGGAATCTGGATATTGCAAATTTCTGGATAGAGGGAGTCCCGCCTAACTGTGGAGTGACTATTGTAGATGTGGAAAATGGAGTGCCAAAGATCAGAAAAGAGAATCTAGTGTTCTATCAAGAAGCGGTACGGGCGTGGTCGGTAGAGTGATGATGGAAAAAGCAACATATAGAATGAATGGAAGAAAACAGTCGAGGAGGGTGTGATATGCTGGAAATTCAGGAATTGAGCAAAACATATGGGAAGACACTGGCAGTAGATCAGGTGAGCCTTTTTCTGCCGGATGGACAAGTGGGGATTCTGCTGGGACCAAATGGAGCGGGGAAGTCTACTATCATTAAAAGTATTGCAGGGCTTTTGCGCTATAAAGGGCGGATTAGAATACAAGGGATTCCTGCGAAGCAGTTGGAAGCTAAGAGAATCTTTGCATATGTACCGGAGATTCCGGCTATGTTTGAGGCTTTGACAGTCAGGGAACATATTGAGTATGTAAAAAAAGCATATGGAAGTGCCATAACAGACGAGGAGATAGAAAAAATCTTAAAACGGTTTGAACTGGATGACAAACAGGAAAAACTTGGGAATGAGTTGTCAAAAGGAATGATGCAAAAGGTGAGCATCTGTTGTGCATTGGCGATCCAGCCGAAAGTGATACTTCTGGATGAACCTATGGTGGGGCTGGATCCGAAAGCGATTAAGGAATTAAAAGATGTGGTTCTGGAACTTCGAAATCAGGGGGTAACTGTTCTGATTAGCACGCACATGCTAGAGATGGTGAAAGAGTTGTGGGATGCGGTGTTTGTGATGGACAAAGGACATATAATTGGTGCATATAATAAAGCTGAGGTGGGAGAGAAAGATCTGGATTCGCTCTTTTTTGAAGTGACAGGCGGTGAAGAATCATGAAAGCATTGATGTATCTGACCAGACAAAGTCTTGTTAATAATTTAAAGAAAGCAATACATAAACCGGCGACGCTTCTGCTCATAGTTTTTCTTACCGGGTATAGTGTGTTTATAATATGGGCATTGGGGATGCTTGGGAAAACGATGCAAACGATGCATTTTGACTCGGCACAAGGACTGGTCGTCATTGTGACCTTATGGTCTCTCTATATTTTTCTGGGGAATTTTTTGGCTTATGCTTCCAGAAAAGGGATTGTTTTTCGCCCAGGACATACACATTTTGTATTTACTGCACCAATCAATCCGAAGCTGGTACTCTTACACAGCGCATGGATGAATTATATTTCCTCAGTCGTGGCAAATCTGCTGTTTGTCATTGGAGGGATTACGATTTTTGGAATTGCTCCATGGAAGATGTTGATGTTTTTTCTGGTGGGATGTGTGTTGGAAAACTTGTTTGAGTGCAGTCTGATGGTGTGGCTGTATACCAATGAGAATCTGACAGAGAATATGGTGAAGATTCTCTCTTGGGTTATCAAAGGTTTTTTGGCAGTGATTACCCTTGTGATTGTTCTATATTTCCGAAGGGAAGGGATTACCCTTGTATCGGCAACGGCGTTTTTTGATTGGCCGGTATTACAGATGATTCCTTTTGTAGGTTGGAATATTGCGTTGTATCGCTTGATTTTGCTTGGACCGACGATGTTGAATGTCATTGGTAGCGTACTGTATTTGTGTTCGGTTCTGGGGATGTTTATAGTCGCTTATCGTATGAAATGTGACGGTGGCTATTATGAGGAGGCAGCGAAATTTGCGGATGATTATGCAGAGATGCGGAAGAAGAAACGCAATGGAGAATTGGTAACAGGTGTGGGTGGAAAAAGACGTTCTTTCAGAAAGACGCAAAGCTCTTATCAGGCACGAGGGGCAAAGGCAATTTTTTTTAGACAGCTTCTGGAGTATAAGAAGGAGAAGTACTTTATCTTTTCTAAAATGACTCTTTTTAGTCTCATTATCGCAGGGGTTATGGCACTTTCTATGTATGGTGGAGTAAAAGACAGTGGGGTTCCACAGTTTTTTCTCTTGGGACTTGTGGCTTATGTGACTTTTATTATGAGTGGATATCTGGGGAAATGGGAGAAAGAGTTACAGAATCCATATTTGTTTCTGATTCCGGATAAAGCATATAAGAAATTATGGTATGCGACTGCAATGGAACATCTCAAGGCATTTTTGGATGGGATGATTATCTGTGTGCCTATTGGCATTGCGTGGAAAGTGGCTCCGGTATATATAATACAGACGATATTTATTTATACCATATTACAGGCAAATCGACTGTATATGCGTGTGCTGGCGCAGTGCCTGGTGGGGGATCTGTTGGGGAAAACGGGACAGAATGTGATTCGGATGTTGCTGCAAATGTTCGTATTGGGAATTGGAATTGTAATAGCAGGGCTTATTGGTCTCTTTGTGAATCCGAATCTGATATTTTCAATCGTGATCGTTTATAGTTTGATTGTGACAGCAATTATCGGGTTGGTCGCATCCGTGCGATTTGATTCGATGGAACAGTTAGTGTGATTGAGCAAAGAGAAGCATCCATAGAAATTTTTTAATGCTGATGGATATATTAGCGCAACTAATAAAATAGGAAAAAAATAAATAATGAGCCAAAGAGCTTATCGGGGAGTGGCGAATATTGATTTTCCGGTTACCTTGTATTATAATCATCGTGCGGGACAGTTCTTTTGTCTCGCAAAATGATTTTCTGGCGTAGAGGCGAAAAATGCGCTGCGAATCGGAAAGTTGATAAATAGAAGACAGTAAATGGAATCAAAAAGAAAAGGACAGGTGTAAAACGTATGAAAAAATTGGAACAGCTTTACGAAGGAAAAGCGAAAAAAGTTTTTACAACGGAGGACCCGGATGTCGTAATCGTAGACTATAAGGATGATGCAACTGCATTTAACGGTGAGAAGAAAGGAACAATTGTAGGAAAAGGTGTGATCAATAATCGGATGACAAATTACATTTTCCAGGTTCTTGAAAAAGAAGGTGTTCCAACTCACTTTGTAGAAGAGTTAAGTGACCGTGAGACAGCAGTAAAAAAGGTAGAGATTGTTCCTTTGGAAGTGATTGTGCGTAATGTGGCAGCAGGAAGTTTCAGTAAGAGACTGGGAATAGAAGAAGGTTCTAAGCTTCTGGCGCCGACACTGGAATTTAGTTATAAAAATGACGACCTTGGTGATCCACTGATTAATGATTATTTTGCAATTGCAATTGGTGCAGCTACAAGAGAAGAGATTGAGAAGATTACGGAATATACATTCAAAGTGAATGATGTGTTGAAAAAATTCTTTGCAGATGCAGGAATTGAATTGATTGACTTTAAAATCGAATTTGGTCGTTTCCATGGTGATATTATTCTTGCCGATGAGATTTCTCCAGACACCTGCCGTCTGTGGGATAAAGAGACACATGAGAAGCTAGACAAAGACCGTTTCCGCAGAGATATGGGAAATGTAGAAGATGCTTATCAAGAAGTGTTTAGGAGAATTGGAATTAAATAAGGAGAGTATGTATGTCAACAGACCGTTATGTAAGTCCGCTTTCTGAGAGGTATGCAAGTAAAGAAATGCAGTATATCTTCTCTCCGGACAAGAAATTTCGTACATGGAGAAGATTATGGATCGCGCTCGCAGAGACAGAGAAAGAACTGGGACTAAATATTACAGAGGAACAGATTGAAGAACTGAAAGTACATGTAGATGATATTAATTATGATGTGGCAAAGGAACGCGAGAAGATTGTACGTCATGATGTAATGTCTCATGTATATGCCTATGGAGTGCAGTGTCCGAAGGCAAAGGGGATCATACATCTTGGTGCAACATCCTGCTATGTGGGGGATAATACAGATATTATTGTAATGGCAGAAGCGTTGAAACTGGTTCGTACAAAGCTTGTCAATGTGATTGCTGAACTGGCAAAGTTTGCTGATACATACAAGGCTCAGCCAACTTTGGCATTTACACATTTTCAGCCGGCACAGCCGACGACAGTTGGAAAAAGAGCAACTCTTTGGCTGCAGGAATTTGAAATGGATCTGGAAGATTTGGATTATGTACTGGGGAGTCTGAAACTATTGGGATCCAAAGGAACAACCGGGACACAGGCGAGTTTTCTGGAACTGTTTGATGGGGATCAGAAGACCATTGATAAGATTGACCCGATGATTGCTGAGAAAATGGGATTCAAAGCATGTTATCCGGTATCAGGGCAGACGTATTCCAGAAAAGTGGATACAAGAGTCCTCAATGTTCTTGCAGGAATTGCGGCAAGTGCTCACAAGTTTTCCAATGATATCCGCCTTTTACAGCATTTAAAAGAAGTAGAAGAGCCGTTTGAGAAGACGCAGATTGGTTCATCTGCTATGGCATATAAGAGAAATCCAATGCGGAGTGAGAGGATTGCATCTCTATCCAGATATGTGATATTGGATGCACTGAATCCTGCTATTACCTCTGCGACACAGTGGTTTGAAAGAACGTTGGACGATTCGGCGAACAAACGTTTGAGTGTGCCGGAAGGATTTCTGGCATTGGATGGAATTCTGGATCTCTGTCTGAATGTAGTGGATGGACTGGTTGTGTATCCAAAGGTGATCGAGAAACGTCTCCGTTCTGAACTGCCGTTTATGGCAACGGAGAATATCATGATGGATGCTGTGAAGCTAGGAGGAGACCGTCAGGAACTGCATGAAAGGATTCGTGAATTGTCTATGGAAGCCGGACGAAATGTCAAAGAA
>JAHHTO010000044.1 GCA_020024595.1 Schaedlerella sp. | reverse complement strand
TCTGCGACCATAATATATTCTTCTTCGGTTTCACCGACAACATGAAATCCGACTGTCTGATACATTTTTACAGCATAATTTGCTTTCTGCACCGATAAGGAAACCTTTGGATAACCCTGTGCTCTCAAAGTGGAAAGCAATTCTTTTAACAGGGCAGTTCCGATGCCATACCCACGGTATTCTTGATATACTGACATCGCCAAGGATGGCACCTCATCATCAATGTGTCCGTAATCGTTCATGATCCGCACCCAAACGGCTCCCACAATCTGTCCCTGCATCTCCGCAGCCAAAGCCTTGTCGTGTTTTCGTGTTCCAAAGTCAACGATATACTCCTGCAATTCTGGAAGCGATATCACAGATCTGGGAGGCGGCTCGACCCCCTTCGGAATATAGATCGCCTCATACAAAAAATCGCTGAGCAGAGCATATTCCTCTTGTCTCATCTCTCGTATTAGATAATCCATAACTCAGCCCCCAATCATCATCTATTCTAAAATTTCATCTTCCTTTATCAACTTTATTACATCTGCTATATCACAATCCAACGCCCCACAGATACGGAGCAATGTTTTGCTTTCATCCTAGCAAAAATCTTGTGTTTTCACAATATTTATACTCGAATATCCTACTGAAACTCCATCTGAAATCCCTCAAAAAAGGAGGAAGGTTACAGCTGGAAAAAACATCCCCTACACAGGACAGATGATCGCAACCATCACCTGCTAGCAGATCGGGACAGTAGAACGGGCTTTCTAGGTTTTCCTCAAGCTGGGGCTTGTGGAGACGTTAAACAGCGGAGCCTGTTATATGAGGAACATTGAGATGTTGATTGGGCAGTCCAGTTATTTTATGCCCCACTGTATTTGACCCTGTCAAAAAGAAGCAATAGAGCAGAAAAAAGCCATAGAAGAACGCCAATACCGTATGGAGTGCATCAGGCGGAGTTTATTGCCAGTCGGGAGAATATGATTTGTTGATTATTGCCACAAATCTGAAGCTATCCGAGTTAATGAACCCGCCCGATCTGGCTCATGCCCGTATCTATGCCTACGTTTTGGAACACCGCGCCCCGGTCCTCTTTTCAGGAAAGAACTTTCGGGAGGAAACGCCGGTGTCACAAAGGCGGCAAAGGAGCTTATATCCCATGATTGAGGTAGAAACTGATGGGATGATATATGACCCTGAACGCAACACAAACCAGAGTGCCGGAGCAGGCTCCTGCATTGGTGAAGAAAATCGACAAGACAACCTATGTTGTCCGCATTTATTTCAGCGATACATGTACTGAAACCATAAGAAATAAGATGAAGCGGATTCTAAAAAACGAAGTGTCAACAAGTGAAATGTAAATTGCGAGCTAAAGAAACTTATGCTAGGTCTATAACATAAAACAAAAACTGAAGGGGGAAATCAATGTGGCGCTAGTTGCTTATAGTGGACATCGATATGACTGTGAAGCAGAAGATTTCGAGGTCTATTTTGAATATAATAATTCTGTTGTATTTTCCGAAAATGAAGAAACATTAATAGAACGGGGCATGCAGCAAACCAGCATATATCGGAATTGGTCGTTGGAAATGAGTATAATATAACTCGGCGGACACTTTTTAACTACTATATTAAAAATCATAAAGATGAAACCAAAGGACAAATTGAAGAAAACGTGAGGTTTGCATTCATAGATACTATGGTAGATCAAGAAAATGCCACTGATATTTTTAATATTTCACTAATTTTTGCTGACTCTGAAAATGAAGATATTAGAAATAAAGCCATAAAAAATATCAAATCGTTTTAGGTGTCCATACCTTATTGAAATTTTTCTGTTTTAGAATGTCAGGTCCCATTGTCCTTGGTTATACATGGCGTGAGGCTCATGAGGATGCCCATTTGTTGGAGCATATTGCATCGGAACGTATGATTATCGTCTGGATTCCTTTTTGAATTACCCCGAAACCTGTCCTCATGGAGCAAAGATTCCATCAAAAGGAACAGAACATGACGGGAGGGAAAGAAATCCAGATGATTTTAGTGGCGGAATATGAAGGTCCTGTTACTTTTCAGCAAGAAGAAAAGACTATCGCTATGAGTTATAAAGTGGTCTCACAAGTATATGTAAGGCGGCATATAATGAATATGTGAGATTCTGCGCCTGCTTGTTATGATGAGGGTATAGTAAAATACATATTCAGAAGAGAACAAAAATTTTTTAGAATAGGAGGGGGCTAACTTGAATTTTTATTACAAAAAGCTGTTTAAACGAAAGACCCCGATTCTGGCGGTAACGATGCTTGTTTTTGCATTTGGGTTACTGGGAAGTCTGACTGGTTGTTCTTCTGCCGCTCAGACAAAAGAATCTGGGAATGGAAAATTAAAAGTTGTGACCACAACGACTATGCTATACGATCTGACTTCTATAATTGGTGGAGAATATACTGAAGTGACCGCGCTGATGGGACCGGGTGTTGACCCACATCTATATCAGGCAAGTGCGGGGGATGTGACAAAAATGCAGGAAGCGGATGTTGTAGTTTATAATGGCTTACATCTAGAGGGAAAGATGGGAGATATTTTTGCCACTTTAACAGAGCAGGGGCGAGACGTCATCTGCGCAGAGGAGGGAATCACAGAAGCGGCGTTTTTGGCAGATGAATCGAACCCGGATATTTATGACCCTCATATATGGTTTGACGTGTCAATCTGGATGGAGGTTGCACAACATATTTCTGAACGGTTGTCTGAAATCGACCCGGAAAATGCCGGGGCATATCAGGAAAACTTAAAAGAATATCAGAGTGAATTGGAGGAATTAAATGAATATATTGCCGGACGTGTAGAGGAACTGCCCGAGGAGCAACGGGTTCTGATAACTGCTCATGATGCGTTCCGCTATTTTGGAGCAGCTTACGGTTTTGAGGTAAAGGGACTGCAGGGAATCAGTACAGATGCAGAGGCAGGAACTGCAGATGTCAGTGCGCTGGCGGAGTTTATTGCAGAAAAGAGGATTAAAGCTATTTTTGTAGAATCTTCTGTCCCACCCAAAAATATTAAGGCGCTTCAGGCAGCTGTGGAAGCAAATGGGTTTGATGTAGAGATTGGTGGAGAGCTATATTCCGATTCACTGGGGGATGAAGTTTCTGGAAATGATACTTATATTTTGACGTGTAAGGCGAATATTGACACCATTGTGGAGGCCTTGAAATGAGAGGAGGCTTTGATATGAAAGAAAGTGTTTATGCAGTAGAAGTGCATGATCTGACAGTTGCATATGATGTAAAGCCGGTTTTATGGGACATTGATCTGGAGATTCCGTCAGGAAAGCTGGCAGCTGTGGTAGGTCCGAACGGGGCTGGAAAAACGACGCTGATCAAGGCGATGCTTGGGTTACTCAAGCCTGTTTCCGGTGCGGTGCGTTTTGGAAATATTCCAGATGAAAAACACAGAAAGAACAGAATTGCTTATGTGCCGCAAAGTGGAAGTGTAGACTGGGATTTTCCAGCTACGGCGTTGGATGTTGTGATGATGGGGAGATATGGACATCTGGGATGGTTTCGCAGACCGGGGAAAATAGAGCGACAGATGGCCTATGATACTTTGGAAAAAGTGGGGATGAGGGATTTTGCGTCTCGTCAGATCAGTCAGCTGTCAGGTGGACAGCAGCAGAGAGTGTTCTTGGCGCGTGCACTGATTCAGCAGGCAGATATTTATTTTATGGATGAACCGTTCAAGGGTGTGGATGCTCAGACAGAAAAATCAATCGTGCGCCTGCTGAAAGAATTGAAACGTCAGGGAAAAACGGTGATTGTCGTCCATCATGACTTGCAGACGGTCGCAGATTATTTTGATTGGGTAACGCTGATTAATTTGCGTGTAGTTGCAAATGGACCAGTAGAGGCGGTTTTCCACGAGAAAAATCTGAGTATGGCGTATGGAGGGCGCGGCCTTCTTTTGAAAGGAGTGGTTTAATGGAACACTTTTTTATGCTTCTGCAGGATTATACTTTTCAGACAGTTGCGTTAGGCTCTGCCCTTTTGGGAATTATCAGTGGTGTATTAGGGAGTTTTGCTGTTCTAAAAAAGCAGAGTCTTTTGGGCGATGGAGTTTCCCATGCCGCACTGCCAGGTGTTGTCATGGCCTTCTTGCTGACAGGAAGCAAAAATACGGAGGTACTCCTGTTGGGAGCTTTATTAACCGGACTGGCAGCGACGTTTCTGATTTTGAGTATTGTACGAAATACCAGGCTCAAATTTGACAGTGCTCTGGCACTGGTTATGTCAGTGTTTTTTGGCCTTGGCATGGTGTTGCTCACCTATTCTCAAAAGGTTCCAAATGCGAACCAGGCAGGATTAAAAAGATTTATCTATGGGCAGGCATCTACACTTCTGGAGAGAGATGTGTTGTTGATGGCCGGCTGTGGGGTGGTATTGCTTGGTTTAGTTATCGTTTTTTGGAAAGAATTCAAGCTTTTTTCATTTGACCCTGAATTTGCAGAGACTATAGGATTTCAGACAAAGTGGCTGAATGCACTTTTATCAACGTTGATTGTGATTGCGATTATTATTGGACTACAAACAGTAGGCGTTGTGTTAATGAGTGCGATGTTAATCACTCCGGCTGTGGCAGCTCGGCAGTGGTCCAACCGATTGTGGGTCATGGTTTTGTTGGCTTCGATATTCGGAGCAGTTTCTGGTGTAGCAGGAACTTTCTTCAGTTCTGTGTATACGAATTTACCAACTGGTCCAGTTATTGTGGTGTGTATTACTATAATTGCTGTGATCAGCCTGCTGTTTGCACCAGAACGTGGGATTATGTTACAAATCCATCGACGTCATAAAAATCAAGTTCGATTTGGAGTGGAAAGGAGAAAAATTTAATGGCGGGTCTGGAAATACAACTCATTGCGGTTATTGTGTCAGTTGCATGCGCTCTTCCAGGGACTTTTCTGGTATTGCGGAAAATGTCTATGATGTCAGATTCCATTACGCACACCATACTTCTTGGAATTGTTTTAGCTTTTTTTATTACTCAGGACCTTAGTTCTCCTTTTTTGATCGTCGGTGCCGCTGCAATCGGGGTGGTGACGGTATGGTTGACGGAGACGATAACAAAAACCGGGTTGGTTTCGGAAGATTCTGCAATTGGAATTGTTTTTCCTCTATTGTTTTCAATTGCGATTATCCTCATTACCCGCTATGCTGGTTCTGTACATTTGGATACGGATTCTGTACTATTGGGAGAATTGGCATTTGCTCCATTTGATCGGATGATTGTATTTGGCAAGGATATCGGAGCAAGAGCAATTTATACGTCCGGATTTTTACTTCTGCTGAATGTAGGGGGGATTCTTCTCTGTTACAAGGAACTAAAAGTGGCAACTTTTGATCCGATGTTGGCGGCTGTACTGGGATTTTCCCCAGCGCTTCTTCATTACGGTCTGATGACAATGATTTCTCTTACTGCTGTAGGCGCTTTTGAAGCAGTAGGTTCTGTACTGGTCGTTGCGTTTATGATCGGCCCTCCGGCTACGGCATATTTGTTGACAGATGATCTGAAAAAAATGCTGTTTCTTAGTGCAGTTTTTGGAGCCGCCAGTGGAATACTGGGATATCAGCTGGCGTCGATTTTAGATGTATCTATTGCGGGCTGTATGGCAGTTATAACAGGGCTGTTATTTTTTATAACATCTCTTTTGGCTCCACATAGAGGGATTTTGGCTGTGTGGATGCGGAAACGGCGCCAACGAAAGGAATTTACGGAAGTGACACTCCTGCTGCATATTTGTAATCATGGGGATACACCGGAAGTACAGGAAGAAAATGGTGTGAACTCTCTTACGAATCATCTGCATTTGGAACCGCGGAAGCTGCGCCGGAGTCTCCATTCTTTGATTGAAAAGGGTGAGGTAAAGCGGTGTGGAAGTCTCTACGTTGCAACAGATATTGGGATGAGGAGAGCAGAAGAGACAGAAAGAACACTTTTAAATACGCAATAGTGGGGCTTGCCTATGAAAAGAAATATTTCAAAAGATTCTTACGTTTATAAACATCTGAAAATATATTTTATAAGTCAAAACGTTAAGAATCTTTGTTATAATCATAAAATAAACATGACATATAGTTGTCTTGTTTAATGTGTTATGATAAAAAAGCTCGAGGTGTATTATGAAGATAGATAGAATGATCGGAATACTTTCTGTATTGCTGCAGAATGAGAAAGTGACCGCACCAGATTTGGCAGAAATGTTTGAAGTATCGCGAAGGACGATTAACAGGGATATTGACGCTCTTTGTAAAGCAGGGATTCCAATTGCTACTTTACAAGGTTATGGGGGCGGTATCAAAATCATGGATGGTTATCGCATGGATCGCACTATCTTAACATCAAAAGACATGCAGATGATTCTAGCAGGACTCAGGAGTCTTGATAGTATAAGTGGAAGCAGTTATTACAGGACACTTATGGAAAAAATCCAGATAGGAGCATCTACTTTTGTCAGCGGGAGAGATTCTATTTTGATTGATCTGTCTTCATTGCATAAAGCATCTCTTGCTCCTAAAATTCAATTGATCCAGGATGCCATTGAAGAAAGAAAATGCTTGTCGTTTCATTACTATGCACCGAGAGGAGAGAGCAAAAGAGTTATCGAACCGTACTATCTAGTATTTAAGTGGTCTTCCTGGTATGTATGGGGCTGGTGTACGGGCAAAAAAGATTACAGAATGTTTAAGTTGAATCGAATGGATATGCCAACTAAAACAGATATATCTTTTGATATAAAAGAGGCTCCTCTTCCTGATTTATCAACAGAGAAAATTTTCCCTTTTGAAATCAAAGTAAAAGCAATATTTTCACATGAATCTAAGTGGCGGCTGGTAGAGGAATTTGGAGTAGGTTGTTTTACAGAGAACGACGATGGAACACTTCTCTTTGAAGCGGATTATACAGATATGGAAAATCTTTTATGTTGGCTCCTTACATTTGGAGATAAAGTGGAAGTTATAGAACCGGAAGAGATAAAGGATGAAATGATTTGTATTGCTAAAAGTATTATAGAAAAATACGAAACATAAAAAATGCAAAGGAGGAAACTAAGAATGCCATTTGATTATAAAAAAGAATATAGAGAATTTTATATGCCAAAAGATAAACCAGAGATTATTACCATTCCTAAAATGAATTTTATAGCTGTGAAAGGGAAGGGAAACCCAAATGAAGAAGATGGTGAATATAAAGCAGCAGTTGGTCTTCTTTATGGAGTAGCATATGCCACTAAAATGAGCAAAAAGGGAGAACATAGAATTGCTGGGTACTTTGATTATGTTGTTCCACCATTAGAAGGATTTTGGTGGCAGGAAGGTATACAGGAGGTTGATTTCAGCAGAAAAGAAACATTTTGCTGGATTTCTTTAATTCGGCTGCCAGATTTCGTGACAAAAGAAGATTTTCTGCAGATTGTAAAGGAAACGGAACAAAAGAAGAAGCAGGATTATTCAAAAGTAGAATTTATGACTATAGAAGAAGGACTTTGTGTTCAATGCATGCATGTAGGCACTTTTGATGAAGAAGCAAAGACTGTGGAAGCAATGGAGAGGTTTATTGAGGAAGAGGGATATGTCGATGACTTTTCAGCAGAGAGAATGCATCACGAAATTTATTTGTCAGATCCAAGACGTGTGGCACCGGAACGACAGAAAACGGTAATTAGACATCCTGTTCGGAAAGAAAGGAGCGAATGAAATGAATCTTATTAAAATAACACATGATAATCTTGAACTGGAACATATTTGCTGTGCTTTAGCGGATAAAAAAGATTTGCAAGTTATGTCAAAAAAGAATTGGCTGAAGGAAAGGTTGGATGAGGGGCTTGTGTTCTTAAAGTGTGATGTTCAGGGGAAATGCTTTATAGAATATATTCCTGCGGAATATGCGTGGGCGCCTATTGAGGCTAAGGACTATATGTATATTAATTGTCTATGGGTATCAGGACAGTTAAAAGGGCATGGATACTCGAATCTTTTATTGGATAAATGCATTGAGGATAGTAAAGAAAAAGGAAAAAAGGGGCTTGTTATTTTATCTTCAAAAAAGAAAATGGGATTCCTCTCTGATCCCAAATATATGAAATATAAGGGATTTAAAACGGTAGATACAGCCAATCCATATTTTGAACTAATGTATTTACCTTTTGATGAAAGTATAAATAAACCTTGTTTTAATAAAGCTGTGTATGAACATAAGAATATACCAAAGGGATTTACGCTATATTATACAAATCAATGTCCTTTTACAGCAAAATATGTGCCATTGTTAGAAAGTATGGCAAAGGAAAGGAATGTTGTTTTTCATACGGTACATATTAAAACAAGAGAGGACGCACAAAACGCGCCCACACCGTTTACAACATTCGCTCTTTTTTACGATGGTCAATTTGTAACACATGAAATACTATCAGAGAAAAAGTTTGAGAAAATCCTAATAAATAAGAGCACTGAAAAATCCCCAATTTTGTGAGGGCTTAGCATTTATTCTCCTTTTGTATCTGTGCCGCCAGCTCTTTATATTCTTTCGGTGACATTCCGAATTCTTTTTTAAATGCTCGGAAGAAGCTGGAGTAATCTTTCAGTCCGTACATCTGATATGCTTCAGTAATGCTGTCAAGAGAAAGGATTGCATCCTTGCACATGGCAAGCCTCTTTTTTGTGATGAACTGATGAACTGATAATCCCATATGCTCCTTAAATACATGAGAGATATGATACTTACTGACGAAAAAATGTTCTGCAAGATAGTCTAGAGTCAGGTCTTCGTCCAGATGGTCTTCGATGAAGAGCAGTAGATTCTGGTACAGATTCTGCACCTCATGTTGCGATTTTGGGTGTTCCATTTCATAGATGGAACGGTTTAGATGCAAAATCAGATCATTGGCGCAAAGGGTGATTTTAGCTTCCCTGCCAAACCGGTTGGAATGAAGCTCTTCGATCAGGTGGAACACCTTGGACTGCAACGCATTAAATGCAATCACATCATAATGAAATACATAATGTTTTGTGACTTTGGTGTGCTGCATCAAGTATACATAATCCGGAGAAAGCTGTAAAAGTTTATTGCAGTATTCTACACTGATCCAAAAGACAAACCTTCGGTAAGGAACTTTGCTGTCATGCAGAATTGCATAATGATGTACGGCAGGGGGAATAACAACAACATCACCGGGCTTTAGCGGATGCATATGTCCTTCAATATTCATTGAAACATTCCCTTCCAGAAAAAAATAAAATTCGTAATAATTATGTGTATGATTGTCCACATTATAATAATGACTGTTCTGATAAGTGTCATTGTAATAGTAGATTTCAAAATCTCGGGACAGCATATTTTGCCGTGTGCTGAATGTAGTCTGTAGATTCTGTTTCATGTGTCTGCACCTTGATATTCTTTCTAAAAATTGTATGATTTTCCTTCAAAAACTGAAGGCCGTGGGTTTAACATGTAATCTTACAACAACTATTTTATACAGAAAGCGCAATTTTTGCAATATATACAACAACTTCTCCAATTGGATTTTTTTTATCCTTAAATTATAATGGGCGTAATAAATGGAGTAATCTTGAGAAAGAGAGGAATATGTCTTATGGAAATGACATTGAGATGGTATGGATCAAAATTTGATACAGTTACATTGAAGCAGATTCGTCAGATACCGGGAGTGACAGGGGTTATCACAACTTTGTATGACACAGAGCCCGGAGAAGTATGGAGCCGTGAACGCATCCGTGCAATGAAAGAGGAAGTAGAAGCCGCAGGATTGAATTTATCAGGTATTGAAAGTGTCAATATTCATGATGCGATCAAGACAGGTGCACCGGAGAGAGAACAGTACATTGCAAATTATATCGAGACACTTGAGAATCTCGGAAAAGAAGATATTCATCTGGTATGCTACAATTTTATGCCGGTATTTGACTGGACTCGCACAGAACTGGCGCGTATGAGACCAGACGGATCTACAGTGCTTGCATATACACAGGAAGCAGTTGATGCAATTGATCCAGAGAAAATGTTTGAATCTATTGCCGGTGATATGAATGGAACTGTTATGCCTGGCTGGGAGCCGGAGCGTATGGCAAAAGTAAAAGAACTTTTCAAAATGTATGAAGATATTGATGATGAAAAATTATTTGAAAATCTGAAATATTTTCTTGAGAAGATTATGCCGGTTTGTGACAAGTATGATATCAACATGGCAATTCATCCGGATGATCCGGCATGGAGTGTGTTCGGACTTCCAAGAATTATTATAAACAAAGAAAACATTCTACGCATGATCCATATGGTAGACAACCCGCATAATGGGGTAACATTCTGTTCAGGTTCTTATGGAACCAATTTGGAAAATGATCTTCCGGATATGATTCGTTCTTTAAAAGGGAGAATTCATTTTGCACATGTGCGCAACCTAAAATTCATCACACCGACTAATTTTGAAGAAGCAGCGCACCTGTCCAGTGATGGAACATTTGATATGTATGAAATTATGAAAGCTTTGTATGATATCGGATTTGACGGGCCAATCCGCCCGGACCACGGACGTATGATCTGGGATGAAGTGGCAATGCCGGGATATGGTCTGTACGATAGGGCACTTGGTGCAACTTATTTGAATGGACTCTGGGAGGCAATCGATAAAGCAACACACCGTGGAATATAATAAGTTTTAAATATTCACATACAGATCAGAAAGGAGCACCTTAGAATTATGAAGTTAAGTTTACAGGGAATCAGGGACAAAAAGCAATGGGAAGCAAAAGGTTATCAACTTCCACAGTATGATATAGAAAAAATGATTGCAGCAACCAAAGAAAATCCATTTTGGATTCATTTTGGGGCAGGAAATTTGTTCCGCGCTTTTCATGCAAATGTAGTACAGAATATGTTGAACAATGGTGATCTTGACAGAGGATTGGTTGTTGCAGAAGGATTTGACTATGAAATCGTAGAGAAAATGTATGTACCGCATGACAATCTTGGAATTGTTGCAACATTGAAGGCAGATGGGACAATTGAAAAGACAGTTGTAGCTAGTGTTGCAGAGTCACTGCCACTGGATTCTAAGAATAAAGTAGCGTATGCAAGATTGAAAGATATTTTTGGAAAAGAATCTTTTCAGATGGCAACTTTCACAATTACCGAGAAGGGATACAGCTTGGTGAATGGCAAGGGAGAACAGCTGCCGGATGTAATGGCAGATTTTACAGTTGGTCCAGAAAAACCGGAAAGTTATATGGGAAAGGTAACTGCTCTTTTGTATGCAAGATACAAAGCAGGAGCGCTTCCTCTGGCTATGGTAAGTACAGATAACTGTTCCCACAACGGAGATAAGTTGTATGCGGCAGTGTCTGCCTTTGCCAAAGCATGGGTAAAAAATGGAAAAGCAGAGAAGGGTTTTGTAGACTATATTGATTCTGATCAGGTTTCCTTTACCTGGAGTATGATTGACAAGATTACACCAAGACCGGATGCTTCTGTAGAGGCGATTCTGCGTGAGGATGGGGTGGAAGATCTGGATCCGGTTATCACTTCTAAGAATACCTACGTAGCTCCCTTTGTGAATGCGGAAGAGACTGAATATCTTGTGATTGAGGATGATTTTCCAAACGGACGCCCGGATCTGACAAAGGGTGGTCTGATGTTCACAGACAGAGAGACCGTAGATAAAGTAGAGAAAATGAAAGTATGCACCTGCTTAAATCCGCTTCATACCTGCCTTGCTATATATGGATGTGTCCTCGGATATCAAAAAATTTCCGATGAAATGAAAGATGCAGAGCTAAAGAAGCTGGTTGAGACTGTTGGATATAGAGAAGGACTTCCGGTCGTAGTAAATCCGGGAATCCTGGATCCGAAAGAGTTCATTGATACCGTGTTGAATGTACGTGTGCCAAATCCGTTTATGCCGGATACCCCGCAAAGAATAGCGACAGATACTTCTCAGAAATTAGCAATCCGCTTTGGTGAAACGATCAAGGCGTATGCAGAGTCTGATCAATTGGAGGTCGCTTCTTTGAAGTTGATTCCTCTTGTATTTGCAGGCTGGTTACGTTATTTGATGGCAGTAGATGATGAGGGGGATACATTTGAACTTAGTCCAGATCCGCTGCTAGATACGGTACGTCCGTATGTTGCAGGCTTCAAGTTGGGAGAAGCGAGGGAGTTAGATGAGATTGAAGAAGCTTTGAAACCTATTCTGGAAAATGCTAAAATATTCGGTGTAAACTTGTATGAAGTAGGTATGGCTGAAAAGGTATGTGAGTATTTCAAAGAACTGACAGCAGGAGTAGGTGCGGTACGTGCAACATTGAAAAAATACGTGTAGATTATAGTAAAAGTTTACAGATAAATTATATACGATTTTTTGATTACTTTATTAAATCTTATCAAATGTCCGGACAACCATTTTATAGGTTGTGCGGGCATTTTTAATGTGTATTATCATAGTATTTATTTTCACATATTTGTCTTATTCGTATGGAGACAATGGTATAGCGATGTATTACCTTTGGGGACGATATATTGAAAAGGAAAAATAGTTATGTTATTATTCGGTTAGATAAAACTAATATCAACTTTGTAATATGAGGAGACAACTACCATGAATTATAATATGACATTTCTTATGTTAGGATCGGTTTTAAATGGTATCGTAAAAAAAGAAATCTCTGATAAAAAGGTATTGAAAAATATAAAAAAAACATATAAGGACATTGTATGCAGGGCATCGGATATTGGAAATAAAAATGTTCTTCTGGGGGCTTATGGGCTTGCAGCTTATTTCATCGCAATGAATCGATGTGATGATCTGAGTCCGGAACAAAACTGTAATATTATGGAAAGTGGTTTGCGGAAGTCCAAAGTTTATAAGATGACAATGGGAAGTGCAGACAGCTATTTTTCTCAAAAGCATATGGAGGCTCGCAGAAAATGGTCTCAGGAAACTTATGAAAGAAAGTATAAAAATGACTGGCTGGTGGATGTGATCGAAAAGAATGATGACTGTGATTTTGGATTAGACTATCATGAGTGTGGAGTCTGTAAACTTTGCAAGGATGAAGGATGTTTTGAATATGCAAAATACCTTTGCCGACTGGATTTCATGACCAGCGATATTATGGGTATAAAATTGAAGCGGACAAAGACACTTGCAGAAGGGGCAGAGAAATGTGATTTCCGTTTCAGCCGATTTTAAAGGAGGATCGAATATGTCAAGGAGTGAATCTGAATCTCAGGAAAAAGCAATGGGAACATTCTTTCGAGGAAAGGGCATTTTTAAACCCCTGAATACGGGGTTTATCGATGAGCATGTAGGGTGTATCCGCGAATTTGTGGCAAACATCTTTTTGTATACGAAAAACGGATATACCATTATGATCGACGCGGGCTATAACTACCCAAGACTGAAAGAAAAATTGTCATGGTTGGATCAGACTCCCGAAAATATCCATGAGATCTTGTTGACGCATCAGGACACTGACCATGTAGGGGCAGTAGAGCAGGATAGTGAACGGCTCTTTGACCACGCACAGCTTTACCTGGGTGAAAAAGAATATCCGTATTTAACAGGCGAAATTCAAAGAAAAGTATTTGGGGGTCTTTATAAGCTGCCTCGGGTGATAATTGAAAATGACATCAAGCTTCTGAAAAATGAACAGGTGCTTTTTATTCATGACATTAAAATTGAGTGTATTCTAGTTCCCGGACATACATGGGGACATATGGTTTATCTGATCGATGATTACTATCTGTTTACCGGAGATACCATATGGCTTGGCGCAGATGGGGGGTACAGCTTCTTAAATGTATTAGCTGAAAACAATCGGCTTTCAAGAAAATCGCTTCTTAAACTGAAACAGATTTTACAAAATCGAAACCTACACCCCATGATCATCACAGGGCACACCGGCTGGACAGACGATTTTGAATTTGCATTCCGCCACATTGATAAAAGCTGTAATGCTTGGCGTAAGCAAAAGCCTCGGGATCCTTTGGCTCCATATGATGCCTATGACGAGACTGAAGATACGCAGGAACGGGCTAGAGAAGAGTTTCTTAAAAAGCAACGAGACTATCGATAAGAAGAAATTTCGGATCTCAAGAATAGTAATCTGACGTTTATGGATAAAATTGAAGAAAAATAAATGCTTACTGAAAATTGGTACTCAGTATGAAGTAATGATTCTTTTCAAGGATAGGATTATTCAGGATCCGCAGGCATGTGTTTTGGACTTAGAGGAAAGGCAGAAAACATTGCAAGAAAATGGAGAAACTCAGAAGTATATAAGGACTTGGAAAATAGAGTTTTAAATTTAGAAAAGAAGAGTTGATTACTGGAATGTGTTGAAGAAAAGAAATGAAGATGAAGTTTTGTGAGATATAAATAAGGTCATGTTCTAAGAAGAAAATATAATGGAAGGTTATATAATTGGATTGAACATATTTTTAAAGAAGCCCCTTAAAGGAGTATTAATGAAAAAGATGTGACAGAAGGAAAAGAGAGTGTGTACAAGGTAAATAGCACGTACTGTGTACTCTCTGCCTAATTCTGAGATAATGTTTCCAAAGATTTAAGGAGGCATTTCAAAACGGATCAATCTACTCGTAATGTAAGGCTTGCTGTATTTTCTGGATGTTGAGCTTACGGTAGACGGCGGTTTTCAGATGTTGTCGAAGCATTGCCCAAAAATAAAAAGGAAACCAGAACTCTCTGCCGAAGAACGGCAGAAGGTAAGACAGCTAAGGTCAAGCCACTTGTGGAGGCTTATTTTGTGTGGGCAAAAGAGATATTACAATCGAATCAGGTTTCGAAAGGAAAAACATTAGAAGGGTTGAACTACTGCATCAATCATGAAAAACCATTGAAGGAGTTCCTTAATGATGGAAAACTTTCCTTGGATAACAATGCAATAGAATCTGCACTTCGTACATTCTGTGTACACAAACATACATGGCATCTTATTGACATTATAGATGGCGCAAAAGCCAGTGCAATTGTATATAGTTTGACAGAAACAGCCAAGGCTAACAATCTGAATCCATTCAGATATCTAGAATTTCTACTTGCAGAACTCTTGGAACATCAGGATGAAACAAACCGAGATTTTCTAGAAAATTTACTGCCT
>JAHHTO010000043.1 GCA_020024595.1 Schaedlerella sp. | reverse complement strand
ATTATATATATCTTCGACATTTTTTATAGAATTGAAAGGAGTGGAATGCTAAAATAGAATCACAAAACAGATACGAAAATGTGAAAAAAGGAAAAGGAATAAAGAAAAGAGAAAGAAATAATGTAGAAGGAGAAATTCATTATGAAAATATGGGAAAATCATCAAATAGACGGAATAAACAGAATGCCGGCAAGAGCTCATTTTTCAACATTTCCCACGAGGGAAAAAGCATTGCTTGGCAGCAATGGATATACACATGCATTCAAAAATCTGAACGGGGTATGGAAATTTATGTTTTTGGATGCTCCAGAATATAGCCCGGAAGGATTTTATGCAAGTGATTTTGATACTTCGAGTATGGATGATATCACAGTACCAGGAAACTGGCAGTTACAGGGATACGGAAAGATGCATTATTCAAATTTGTGGTACAACTTCCCGATCAATCCACCGTTTGTGCCAACAGAGAACCCGACCGGGATTTATAAACGAACATTTTATGTAGAAGAAAGCTTTCGCGGAAAACAAATGATTCTCCGCTTTTGTGGTGTAGATTCTGCTTATCATCTCTGGGTCAACGGACAGGAAGTGGGATACAGCAAGGCGGCAAGAAACGAATCTGAATTTGATATTACAGATTTGGTTCGGCTCGGAGAAGAAAATGATGTGACTGTACGTGTCTATCAGTGGTCTGATGGAACTTATTTGGAAGATCAGGATATGTGGTGGGAAAGTGGTATTTTCCGTGATGTAGAACTGCTCGGTGTTCCGAAAACAGGAATCCATGATTATAAAGTGGTGGCAGATCTGGATGATGCATATGAGAATGGTTTGTTTTCTGTAGATGCGGTACTGCGAACAGAAGAATCTGTACAGGTGACATTTGAGCTTCTGGATGCCTCTGGGGTTTGTGTATGGAAGGACACTGTATCTTCAGAAGGAAATAAAGTCAGCTGCAAGGCAGTTGTGGAACATGCAGAACATTGGACAGCAGAGACACCGTATCTGTATCAGCTATTGATGACAGTAGAACAGGATCGTGAAGTGATTGAGGTCATTCCGCAGAAAATAGGATTCCGCAATATTCGTCTGAACGGAGATACATTTCTTGTAAATGGTGTGGCAATCAAATTTAAGGGAATGAACCGTCATGATTATAATCCAAAAAACGGACGCGTTGTTGCAAAAGAAGAGATTGAAAAAGATATTATTTTGATGAAACAATTTAACGTAAATGCAATCCGCACCTGTCATTATCCAGATTCCTATTATCTGTATGATCTGTGTGATGAATATGGTATGTATCTTATCGATGAGACAGATTTAGAATGTCACGGATTGGAGTTGACCGGAAATCATGCATGGATTTCAGATGATCCGACATGGGAACAGGCATACGTATCACGCATGGTGCGCATGATTGAGCGTGACAAGAACCATCCGTCAATCCTGATGTGGTCTCTTGGAAATGAATCTGCATCTGGATGCAATTTCTTTAAGATGACAGAAGTTGCACATCAGATGGATCCGACCAGATTGGTTCATTACGAAGGGGACTTTGATATGGAATATGCAGATGTATATTCTACGATGTATACATGGTTGGAAAATCCGGAAAAACCGTTCTTGATGAAAGATATCATCGCCAATGGAAAACATCCGCATCTGCTCTGTGAATATTGTCATGCAATGGGAAATGGCCCTGGAAATTTGAAAGAATACCAGGATCTGTTCTATGCACATGACATGCTGCAGGGGGGATTTATTTGGGAATGGTTTGATCATGGAATCGAAAGCTATACAGAAAATGGTGAAAAATATTACCGATATGGTGGAGATTTTGGCGATGATCCGAGTGATAAGGATTTCTGTATTGATGGAATGCTGATGCCGGACCGTACACCTTCGCCGGGATTATACGAATATAAAAAAGTTGTAGAGCCAGTTACAACAACAGAAGTAGATTTAGAAAAAGGAATCATTCATTTATTGAGTCGTTATGATTTTGCAGATCTGAATCAGTTCCGTCTTGTATATCAGTTGATGGAAGATGATGTGATGATTCAAAGTGGATGTATGGAACTACCATCCATTCCTGCAAGAACAGGGAAAGATATTACAGTTCCGTATCTGCTGGAAGGAATTTCTGCAAAACCGGGGGCAGAGTATTACCTGAACATTTCTTATCAGCTGAAAGATGCAGCGCCATATGCTCCGGCAGGGCATGAACTTGCAACAGCACAGTTTAAACTTCCGATTTACAGGGAAGGAATCGAAGTAATTCCAGAAGGAACTTTGAAAGTAACAAAGGAGCATACAACACTTCGTGCAGAAGGTGCAAACTTCCATGTAGAATTTGACTTGGTACGTGGAAATATTACAAGCATTGTTCGTGATGGTATGGAAATTATGAGTAAAGGTCCGAGACTGACACTTTGGAGGGCTCCGATCAGCAATGATAAGGAAATTATCGATAAACTAAAGAAAGTATATTTCTTACATCTTGAGCATGAAGTCGTGATGGATATTCAATACGAAGACGATGGGCGTTTCCTTAAGATGATTGTGAAGACGATCAATGGAACAACGAATAGTGCATGGCACTTTGATACAACATATGAATATATTGTGTGTCCGACAGGTGATGTGCTGATTCGCGTATCCGGTGTCCCTGGAGGGAAGTTAGAAGATACAGGAGCAACCTTAAATGCAAATGGATCTTCCACGAGCAGGGAAGAAAGTGGAAAACTTGGATGTGCACCGGATATGTTCCCGAGGATCGGTGTTACGATGCATCTGGATAAATCTATGGAAAATGTACGATATTTCGGACGTGGGCCAAGAGAAAATTATTCTGATTCGAAGGAAGCAGGATTGATGGGTGTATATGAGAATACTGTAGATGGTTTGTTTACAAACTATGTTGTTCCTCAGGCAAATGGAAACCATATGGACTGCAAGTGGGTTTCTCTGACGAACGATAGAGGAATGGGTATGGTTGCATCCACAGAAAATAGCTTTAATTTTAGTGCATCTTATTATGAAGAGAAAGATTTAGATAATGCAAAACATACTTGTGATCTTGAAAAACGTGATTACATTGTGTTTAACGTAGATTATAAACAGAATGCACTTGGTACTTATTCTTGTGGTCAGTGGCAGTTGGATAAATACCGCACAAAGAACGAAGCGTTTACGATCGAATTCCGTGTGACTCCATTTAATAATAAAGAGACGGAGGATCAGCAGATCGCACATGAGCGGGTTCGCCTTTTCAAAAAAATATCGTGAAATGAAGACATTACCTCCGGTTTCCTTTTCCGGAGGTAATGTTGTTGTATGGGGGGAGAGTGCAGGAAAATCTGTGCGATTCTTTTTTGCATAAAATAAAATTCTCTTCATATGATATTACAGAGAATAAGCCTTTAGGATAGCTATGAAAAATATCATGCGATGCCTCAGTGTATTCTTATTACTGTTTACATTGACAGGCTGTGTTTCGAAACCACTGAAAACAGAAAAAATACGGGATCTGGACTTTACGGTAGTCGATAAACTTTCTGTACCAGATGAATTTCAGGACCTTATAGAAAAAAATAAACACAATCCGTTCAGGCTGACCTATGCAGACAATGGAGAATTGTATGTTGCTGAGGGTTATGGTGCCCAGTTGAAAACCGGGTACAGTGTGGAAGTAACTGAGCTTTACGAGACAGAAAATACAGTTTGTATACATACCAACCTTATGGGACCAGAGAAGGGAGAAAAGACAAAAGATATCACAACATATCCATATGTAGTGGTGAAATTAAAATATATTGATAAAAATGTAGTATTTGATTAAATGGTGAAACAGGAGGGGCGTATGGAACTAATTCAGAAACAAGTACATTATACACAGGAGGGTAAGCGTATATCGGATCAGTTTTATCTGGATGAAGACTACAATGTTCCAGATGCGAAAGCAGATGTGAAGCAGATTGTACAGGGAAGGGGAACGATAAAGGTCGAGGATATTCGACTTGCAGAGAATTACCTGCGGGTATCTGGAAAGTTATACTTTCAGATTTTGTACATTACAGATAATGCAGAAAGTGTGCCGGCAGTGCTTGAGGGGATGCTTCCGTTTGAAGAAATGGTTTATGCAGAGGAGAAAGAGTCCGGCAATTATTTTGTCCGGAATTCTCGGGTGGAATTAACAACGTCTCTGGTACATTCCCGAAAAGTGAGTATCCGCGCAATGGTGGAAATGGAAATTGGGCAGGAAAGTTTATTGGATGAAGAAACAACGATAGACGTAGAATGCAATATTCCTGTTTATAAGAAGAAACGGAATGTCAATCTTCTAGAATTGCATACGACGAAAAAGGATACATACCGTATTAAAGAGGAGATTACTTTGCCTGGGACGAAAGAGAGCATCGGTCAATTGCTGCTTACAGATATTAGTGGGCATAAGCTTGAGATTCGTCTGGAGCAGGATGAAATGTATCTGCAGGGAGAATTGATGGTGTTCTGTATGTATCTTTCAGAAGATGGAAAGACGGACTGGTTGGAGCAAAGTGTTCCTTATGAAGGACGTATTGAGTGCCGTGGTGTGGATTCAGATATGTATTATCATGTGCAGAACACACTGGATGATACATTGATCGACCTCCGTCTGGATGAAGATGGTGAGATGCGGGTGCTGGGAATTGAAGGTACATTGAACTTGCAGATAAATGTTTATCAGGAAGAAGAACTGGAAATTCTGGAAGATATGTATTCGTTGGAGCAAAAGTGCAAATTTGATACACGTGAGGCTGATTATGAGGAACTTCTGATTCAGAATCATTCTAAGTGTAAGGTGGCAGAACGGTTGTTGCTTCCGGAATTGAAGGATGATGTCCTCCAGATTTGTCACAGTGAAGGCGCTGTGCAGATGGATCATATGGAACAGACAAAAGAGGGGTTGCAGTTAGAAGGAATATTACATCTTTCCTTTTTGTATTTGCGTGCAGATGATGCAGTACCTTTCGGGAGCTGGCAGGGGATGGTGCCGTTTTCATGGTTGTTGGAATGTCCGGGAATGACAGAGCATGTAAAATACAATATCGCATACCATGTGGAACAGTTATCCGTGAATCTTGCGGGGAGTGAAGCGGTGGAGATTAAGGCGATATTGGCATTTGATACATTTATGCGTAAGCCGGTGCAAATACAAGTGATCACCGGAGTTGAATTTACACCACTGCCGGTGGAGGAACTGGAAAAACGTCCGGGAATTGTGGGGTATATCGTGAAAGACGGAGACTGTCTCTGGGATTTAGCGAAGCGATATATGACGACAATAGAAGGGATTCGGGAGATCAATGAATTGGATTCGGATTCTATAAAAAGTGGGGATAAATTATTGATTTTTAAAGAAAATATGAGTATACTTTAAAATGTAAAAAAGTATAATGTATACAAGATACAAAAGGGGAAGCTACCGATGAGAGAAATCGAATTGAAAGCACTGGCTAAGATAAATCTGGGACTGGATGTTCTGGGAAGAAGAGAGAATGGATATCATGATGTGCGTATGATTATGCAGTCGATTTATCTATATGATGATGTGAAAATTGAGCGGAAGACAGCTCCGGGAATCGAACTGTCTTCCAATCTGTATTTTCTTCCTACGGGAGATGGAAACATTGCATATAAAGCAGCACAGATGTTAATGGATGAATTTGAAATAGAAGAAGGTGTGCGGATTACATTGAACAAGCATATTCCGGTGGCAGCTGGGATGGCAGGAGGTAGTTCGAATGCAGCAGCGGTATTGTTTGGTATGAATCGTCTGTTTGGGTTGAGACTGTCTCAGGAAGAACTGATGGAGAGAGGGGTGAAATTAGGTGCGGATGTTCCGTATTGTATTATGCGCGGAACAGTGTTAGCAGAGGGGATCGGAGAGAAACTAAAGGTGCTTCCCTCCATGCCAAAATGCACGGTTCTGATTGCAAAGCCATCTGTCAGTGTATCTACGAAATTGGTTTATGAAGCACTGGATTCCTCGGATATTATAGCGCATCCGAATATTGACGGACTGATGGAAGCTTTGGAGAAGGGGAGTTTGCGAGGGATTGCTTCCTGTATGGGAAATGTCCTGGAAGAGGTGACTGTTCCGATGTATCCGGTGATTGAAGAAATAAAGCAGGTGATGAAGGATTGTGGTGCACTGAATGCAATGATGAGCGGAAGCGGTCCAACAGTATTTGGTTTGTTTGAAAATAAAATGGCAGCAAGGAATGCACAGAGCAGGATTCGTGAAAAGGCACTTGCAAAACAGGTGTATGTGACAAATATACACAACGCCAGGAGGGACTAAAGATGGACTTGAATTTTACGGTGAAAATGGATGAGTATCTTCCTTTGAGAGATGTTGTATTTAATACATTACGTCAGGCAATTTTGCGTGGAGAACTAAAACCGGGGGAAAGGCTGATGGAAATTCAGCTTGCCAATAAGCTGGGGGTTAGCCGGACTCCGATTCGAGAGGCAATTCGTAAGCTGGAACTAGAGGGACTGGTACTCATGATTCCACGTCGTGGAGCAGAGGTTGCACAGATTACGGAGAAAAGTCTCAGGGATGTCTTGGAAGTGCGCCGGGCGTTGGAAGAACTGGCAGTTCAACTTGCATGTTTGCGTATGACGCCGGAAGATATGATGAAATTGAAACTTGCAGCGACTGCATTTGAAAATGTGCTGGGAGATGAGGATATTACTGTTGTGGCGGAAGCAGATGTGGCATTTCATGATGTCATTTATCTGGCAACAGACAATGAGAGATTAATCTCTCTTCTGAATAATTTTCGAGAGCAGATGTATCGGTATCGAGTGGAATATCTGAAAAAAAAGGAGTTTCATAAGAAACTGTTGAAAGAGCATCAGGAGATCATCCGGGCGATTGAGAACGGAGAGGAAGAACTGGCTACAAAAATTACCAGTGAGCATATTGAAAATCAGGTGGAAGTGGTGAGTGATACGCTGCGGAAGAAGGAAGAAAAGTGAATGTATAATCTGTGAAATCATGGAAACACTCTCTGTATCAAATTCATGTTGACGGAGGGTGTTAGACGAATGGAGCATATATATTTTGAAGCGGGAAGGGTGCGAAGAGCGAATCGGATTATTTGGATTCTTTCGCTGATTATTGCAGCACTGATTACCGGAGCGGTAAGCTGGAAAATGAATGTTATGGCGCAGACAAGAACGCAGGAGCATTTGGCGGAAGAGGTTCTTCGGTTTCATGTACTGGCGAACAGTGATAGTACATCAGATCAGAATTTGAAAATGCAGGTGAAAGAGGCTGTGATTTCTTATTTGGAGAAACAAATGCCAGAAGAAATGAATGCAGAAGATACGAAAGCATGGGTGAGACAACATACGGATGAACTGGAGAGAGTCAGCATGGAAGTCGTTGAGAAAAAGGGGTATGGGTATCCGGTCAGTGCAGCAGTGACGACTTGCTATTTCCCTCGGAAAAGTTATGGAGATGTTACATTTCCGGCAGGGAATTATACGGCATTGCGGGTAGAAATCGGAGCTGCAAAAGGGCGAAACTGGTGGTGTGTACTTTATCCCAATCTCTGCTTTTTGGATGCGGTAAATGCAGTGGTTCCGGAAGAGGGAAAAAAGCAGCTCAGACAGGTGCTGACAGAGGATGAATATGAACAAGTGACGGCAGATACACAGTTTGAAATAAAGTGGTATCTTCCAGAGGTGTTCAGAACATTGATTTCAAAATAGATTGGGGAAACAAATGAGAACAGGCAGGCGAGAATATGACAGAATTTTTGGTAAGGTATTTTGTAAAAGATTATGAGAAGACAGAAGAGGTGTCCGTGCGTACCGCATATGGAGTGTTGGCGAGTGTTGTGGGCATCTTTTGTAATGTGTTTCTGTTTATTGTAAAGTTTATAGTCGGTTTGGCTGCACATAGTGTGTCGGTTATGGCGGATGCATTTAATAACTTATCAGATGCAGGATCCTCTGTTATCAGTTTTGCAGGCGTAAAGATAGCGAGTAAGCCGGCGGATGAGGAGCATCCTTTCGGGCACGGTCGCATGGAATATATCGCAGCTCTTGTTGTGTCGTTTCTTGTATTGGAAGTAGGATTTACATTTTTAAAGGATTCCATAGGGAAGATCCGATCACCGGAAACATTGAAGTTTCAAATGGCATCTGTGGTGATTCTAGTTCTTTCGATTGGTGTGAAATTATGGTTGGGCTTGTTTAATCGAAAGTTGGGAAAACGGATAGAATCTAAGGTAATGATGGCGGTGTTTACAGACTCTATGGGGGATGTGCTGACTACAGCAGTAACGATTTTATCATTACTTTTCTTCTATTTTACAGGAGTGAATGTGGATGGAATTGTTGGGATCGGTGTTGCGTTGGTTGTCATGTGGGCCGGAATCGGGATTGCCAGAGATACATTGGAACCGCTTCTTGGTGAGGCGGTAGATCCAGAAGAATATCGTCGAATCAAGGCGTTTGTGGAAGGATATGAAGGGGTCGTAGGCTCTCATGATTTGATCGTACACAATTACGGACCGAATCGTAGCATGGCATCTATTCATGTCGAAGTGCCGAACAATGTCAGTGTAGAAGCATCTCATGAAGTTATTGATCGGATTGAGCGGGATGCGATAGAGAAGTTGAGAATTTTCCTTGTAGTACATATGGATCCGGTAGAAATTGAAGATGAAAATATATTGTGTATCCGGAAACAGGCAAGAGATGCCATCAAAGAGATTGATGAATCCTGTACCATCCATGATTTTCGGGTGGTGGATGGCAAACAGCAGATTAATCTGATTTTTGATTTGGTTGTTCCGCGAGAGTATAGCAAAGAAAAACAAAACGAGGTGGAACAGACTTTGCGTCAGAAGCTGAAGGCATTTGATGAACGGTATGAATTTGTGATTACTGTGGAGCATAGTTTTGTGTCTGAATCCGATTGAGCGCATAGAGAAACACGAGATAAAATGGAGGAAAGTGTCATGTATACAATGGATGGCAGAGTCAGATATAGCGAAATTGATCATAATGGAACGATCACTTTACCGGGAATTATTAATTATTTTCAGGACTGTAGTAACTTTCAGTCGGAGGATATTGGTCGGGGAACAGAATGGCTGAAAGCGAAAAAGAAAGCATGGATCTTGTCGTACTGGCAGGTGATTATAAAGCGTTATCCCAAACTGGGTGAGCGTATCGTCGTGAGCACATTTGCGTCGGGATTGAAAGGCGCATTTGGAGACCGTAATTTTGTGCTGAAAGATGAAGAAGGAAGGCAAATTGCCTGTGCCTATTCGCTCTGGGTCTTTATGGATGTGGAAAAGGGGCGCCCGGTGCGTCCGGAAAAGGAAGATATCGAACCATACGGTCAGGAAGAGCCGTTGGATATGCCATACGAAGGTCGCAAAATTGTACTTCCGGAAATGATGGAAGACAGACCTCCTTTCCCTGTCAGAAAGTATCATATTGATACCAACGAACATGTCAATAATTGTCAATACGTGCAGATGGCGATGGAAATGATCCCGAAGAACAGACAGGTGCAGCAGCTTCGTGTAGATTATAAGAAATCTGCAGTGCTAGGAGATGTGATTTATCCAAAGGTAGCAGAAGAACCAGAGCGTACAGTAATTGAATTGTGCGATGAAGATGGCGGAGTATATGCAGTTCTGGAGTTGAAATCCTTGACATCATCTATCTGAAACCGATATAATATTACCAGGAAAAAGAAGTGACTACGTGAGAACTCGTATTCTTATAACTACATAAGATTACGAGTTCTTTTCGGAGAGGTAGAAAAAGATACGAAAACGTGTAACAATAAAATAAAAAGCAGGAGCAAGACGGTATGAAGTATGATGTAGTGATTATCGGGGCTGGCCCGGGAGGGATTTTTTCGGCATATGAATTGGTGAAGAAAAATGAAAATTTAAGGATTGCTGTATTTGAAGCGGGAAATCCGCTGGAAAAGCGATGCTGCCCGATTGATGGGGATAAAATCAAGAGTTGTATTGGATGTAAGACATGCGCGATCATGAGTGGCTTTGGTGGTGCGGGCGCATTTTCAGATGGAAAATATAACATCACCAATGCATTTGGCGGAACACTCTATGAGCATATCGGAAGGCAGCAGTCAATTGAACTGATGAAGTATGTGGATGATATCAATATGCGCCATGGCGGAGAAGGAACAAAGATGTATTCTACAGCGGGCACGAAGTTCAAAAAGCTGTGTATGCAGAATCAGTTAAATCTTCTGGATGCGTCTGTGCGCCATCTGGGTACAGATATCAATTATGTTGTTCTGGAAAATATTTATAAAGAATTGAAGGACAAGGTGGAGTTTTATTTTAATCGTACAATAGAACACTTGGAAGTGATCGATGGCGGTTACCGTGTATTTTATGAAAATGGTTCGGCAGACTGTGAGCGATGTATTGTTTCTGTGGGACGGAGCGGAAGTAAGTGGATGCAGACGATATGTAAAGATCTGGAGATTCCGACGCTGTCTAACCGTGTGGATTTGGGAGTGCGCGTCGAGATTCCGGCAGAGATTTTTTCCCATCTGACGGACGAGCTGTATGAGAGTAAAATTGTATATCGCACAGAGAAGTTTGAAGACAATGTGCGTACATTCTGTATGAATCCGTATGGAATTGTTGTAAATGAAAATACAAACGGGATTGTAACTGTAAATGGGCACAGCTATGAAGATGCAGAGAAGCAGACGGAGAATACAAACTTCGCGCTGCTTGTGTCCAAACATTTCTCTGAACCGTTTAAGGACAGCAACGGGTATGGAGAGAGTATTGCACGTTTGTCTAATATGTTGGGAGGCGGTGTTATTGTACAGCGTTTTGGAGATCTGATTCGTGGAAGACGAAGTAATGAGAAGAGGATAGAAGAAGGTTTGGTGCGACCGACATTAGCCGCTACCCCGGGGGATCTGAGTCTGGTGTTACCGAAACGAATTATGGATGGTATCATTGAGATGATTTATGCATTGGATAAGATTGCACCAGGTACTGCAAATGATGATACACTCCTGTATGGTGTGGAAGTTAAGTTCTATAATATGGAAGTGGATATTGATGAGAATCTGGAGACACGATACAAAGGGCTGTATGTGATTGGTGACGGAAGTGGTGTGACACACTCTCTTTCCCATGCTTCTGCAAGTGGTGTATATGTGGCAAGACACATTTCGGACATACTGATGAAGTAGGAATCTGGATGTGCAGGAATAGAAGAAGGAAGAGGTAGATAAATGAGTACGGAGCATATGATGGAAAATAAGAAAAAGATGTTGATGAAACTTCGCAGTACAGCGGCAATTTATGTATTGATGTCAGATTTTACACGGATGCCGTTTGTGGAGTGTGATGCAGAGACTTTTGATGATGAAATATTTTTATATTTTCAGGCAGAAGATGCACAAAAAGAGGCAAAAAAAAGAACGGAAAGTGGTGATAAAGTTCGTGTGACGAAGATTATTAATAAGTTTCTTTTACCTTTTTATACCAGCCTTTATCCAATGGGAGTGAATTGTCTTGTGGTAGGAAAGGGAACTTCCGAAGAATTATCGCTGCAGCTTTCAGAACTGATTGTCAGGAACCTGGAAGAGGCCGAGAAACAGGGGCGACCTATTGTGGAAAATCAGGAACTCCATTTGACAGCACTTTACTTTATGCAGAAGATGCGTGCCCAGAGTGAAAGGAAAATGACAGAGGAGCTGCAGGAGCTGAACGAAGAGATGCTCACACATTATATGCGAGGAAGATATATTATTGGTGTGACAGAGAAGAATGAGGTTCCGATTCTGAAACAGAAGGATGGCAAGTCATTGCAGCCTATTTTTACAGATATGCAGGAATTTATGAAGTTTCAGAGTGTGAACAGGAATCAGGATAAAAAACTAAAAACTGCTGTGATAGAGGCAGCAAAAATACCAGAGATTGTCGCAAAGGAAGCATTTGGGGTAGTGGTCAATCCATTTGGGGTGAATCTCGTATTGCAGTTGCCTCGTAAGAAGGAAGTGTAGAGTACAGCGGAGAAACGATTTGGAAGTGCAGGCGGGAAAGCGGAAAGTGAGAATAGAATGAAATTAGGAGAAAAGCAGGTACTGACGGTAGTCAAAAGAGTAGAGTTTGGTGTATATCTCGGCAGCAGTGAAGAGAGGGTGCTTTTGCCAAAGAAGCAGGTGCCGGCAGGAATTGAGCCAGGAGATCCGGTTGAAGTGTTTTTGTATAAAGATTCTGATGACCGGTTGATCGCGACGACCAAAGAGCCGAAACTGACACTTGGAAAATTGGCAGTACTGGATGTAGTTGATACGAACCGGATGGGCGCGTTCCTGGATTGGGGACTGGAGAAAGATTTGTTCCTTCCATTTAAGCAGCAGACAACCAAGGTGCAAAAAGGAGATCAGTGCCTGGTAACGTTGTATATTGATAAAAGTGAGCGACTGTGCGCTACGATGAAAGTATATCATATGCTGCAGACAGACTCCCCGTATAAAAAGGATGATAGAGTACGGGGGATTATTTATGATACAAGTGAAAATTTTGGTGTATTTGTTGCAGTGGATAATTTGTATTCTGCACGGATTCCCAAAAAGGATGTAAATGGAAGGTTGAAAGTGGGAGACGTGATAGAAGCACGTGTCGCTGCCGTGAAAGAAGATGGAAAATTGGATCTCAGCATCCGTGATAAGATTCCGGAACAGATGGATAAGGATGCAGTGAAGATTCTGAAAAGAATCGAAGGATATGGTGGGAAACTGCCATTTACAGACAAGGCAGACCCGGAACGGATTCAGCAGGAATTCGGTATGAGCAAGGCTGCGTTTAAACGGGCAGTCGGTCGGCTGCTGAAAGAAAGAAAAATTGATATTCAGACAAATGGAATTTCTTTGAAGTAATATCGATATGCTGCAGATTCAGCAGAGAAGAATTTAAGAAATGGGAGTGCTGTTGATTGAAAACGAACGCGGGCAGAACAGAAGAAATCGAAGAGATTTTTTCTTATTATAGCAGACAGAAAGACAAAAGCAGTCAGGAAATGGTAGTTGCTCTTTTACAGGAATTGCAGGAGGTACAGGGGTGTTTGACGCCCGAGTTGAAGCGACGAACGCAGGAAATCACGGAGGTTTCTGCATCATTTTTGCAGTGTTTGATTCGCATGTATCCTAGCTTGAAAGAGACTAGATGCAGTCATGAAATCATAGCTTGTACAGGAGAACGATGTGCGAAAAAAGAGGGTTTGGCGATTCTAGAACAGCTGCGGAAAGAACTGAAGCCTGACAAGAACGGGGTTTCTGCAGACGGGGAATTTGAACTGCGTACAAGGAACTGTTTGAAACAGTGTAGGACTTCGCCAAATCTTTTGATTGATGGAGATTTGTATTGTGGAGATGATTTGAAAGATATCCGAAAATTATTGCAGAATGTTTGCAAAATAGAAGGAAAAAATAGGGGATATAAAGATCATTGAATCTGCTGTTTTTTCTTGCAATTCATAAAAAATACGGTATAATGAAACTGTAGCTTGGAAAAAGTTGCTAAATTTACAGAATTGAAAGGGGTTATATTATGAAAGTACAGAATATCAAGGATATAGAAGCATTTTTTAGGACAGTAGATAATTGCAAGGGTAAAGTAGAACTTGTAACAGGAGAAGGTGACAGACTGAATTTGAAGTCTAAACTTTCACAGTATGTGTCTATGGCAAACATTTTCTCTAACGGAGAGATTCCAGAGCTTGAGATTATTGCATATGAGCCGGAAGACACAGAGAAGCTGATTCAGTTTATGATGACAGGTGAGTGAGAAGTCGGGAATGTTCTTGCAGCAGAAGAAGTTGCACATGTACATCAAGACAAAACTGTGGAATAAGTGAAATTAAAAACCAACTTGGACGAATAAGTTCAGGTTGGTTTTTTGCATTGTTCCTCATTATAAATTTGATTAAAAATCAGTGGATTCACGTAAGATCAGTTCTGTGTCCAGAATATAATTTTGTGGTTCTTTTTGGGGATCAGAAATCATGGCTAATAGTTGTGTGCATGCCATAAATCCCATATCGTGTTTCGGTTGATTGATTGTTGCGAGGGTAGGCGATGATGGTCGGGGGAGATTTGTATCTGTTCTTACTACTTCAGTTCACAATGGGAGGCGTATGCTTCTGCCGAATCTAGATTCTTATACCCATAATATTGAACTGTATGGGTCATTGTAATCAGTACAAGATTTGAGTTTTCGGTTCTTAGTTTTTTTACATAATCTAGGTATAGAGTCAGGGTACGCAAGGAATAGGTGGAAAGTTCACTTTGGAGATATGTTTCAAAAGAGGTTTCTCCAATCCGCGCATGTTCTTTGTGTACGATACGGTTTCTGGAGGAAAGCCGGGGGTACAGGCGAACATATTCATCCATCCAGTTCAGTTGAATCTGAACGATTTCGGTGATTGTGTGTTGTACATCAGAGAGGAGCGGCGGTAAAATAGAACGAAGAGCAAGAAATTGTTGTGGCGCAGTGTATTCCATCATTCGCGCATATTTTTCGGCAACCGGATTTTCTCCGGTTGCAGTTTTGTTTCTCAAATCGGTAAGATAGCTGTCGATGAGGGGGGCATTCCACGAATCAAACTGACTTTTACGCATGATATAGAAGGTTTCAGGATTGTTTTGACAGTCAGCCCGCCCGCCTTCATTTTGTACATTTTGAAAAAAACTCCATTCCAGTTCTATGAGTTCTTTCTTTTTTTCTTCCATTGTTACTAGCACTCCTTTTATCCGATAAAAATGTGAAGTGATTTTAGTTCCGAATCTGTTATTTTTTGAATGATTTGCCGGGGATAGCTTCCCAGATAATTATCCATTTTGGTGATAAGACCTTGATTTTCCAGTTCATTAATAATAAGCCTGCATATTTCTTCCATCAATTGTATTTTTTTATCCGATAAATTGAGATCAGAATTATGAAAGCGGGATGCTATATTGTTCCACGCAGATTTTTGCAATGGAGTTTCTGATAATTCTTGAATCAGTCCGGAGATATTATTTAAAACAGGCAAATTTTGCAGACTTCGATACATCCATTTGTAATAAGGGGTGTATCGTTTGTTTAGTTGGTGCACTATTATAATTGTTGCTTTTATAAATTCATTTAATGCAAAACCGGCCGCAACTGTATCGCCTCGCTGCATGCAGCGGGGATAATTGTATTGTCCTGATTGAGCCATCCGCATAGTTGAGGCAGCAATTTTTTTTAGCCGGACATCTTCCGGATAATATTGAAGAGCAGTTTGAAGTTGTGTAAAAATTCCGGCAGGATCTTCAAAAATTTTTCCGGTAGTCAGAGCGGCAAGTTTTTCTTCTGGAAGAGTCAGCCATCGAAACAGAGACTGAGGTGGCTGCTCGCCGCCGATATAACGGCGAAAAAATTCGTGAATCTCGATTACGCCGACGCGATTGGAACCATAAGAAGTTGTATTACGAGCAGAAAATCCGTGAAATATCTTAGGA
>JAHHTO010000042.1 GCA_020024595.1 Schaedlerella sp. | reverse complement strand
TTTCAGGACAAGATGCAGAACAAAACCGGAAGTTGATGAAGTCACTTAAGGAATCGGGTGCTTATGAAATTACGAATGAGATGAAAGCAAAGCTTATAGATTTTGAAGGTGGTTATGCAACAGAAGAAGAGACAAAGGCAGCGATTCATGATACTTATGCATCTACAGGATATGTAATGGATACGCATACAGCGGTAGCCGCTCATGTTAGCAAAATTTATCGGGAAAAAAGTGGAGATCCTAAAAAAATGTTGGTTGCTTCAACAGCAAGCCCGTATAAGTTTGTTGGGAGTGTTATGACGGCAATTGATGAAAAATATCAGGGAATGAGTGATTTTGACTTAATTGATGAGTTAGAAAAGACATCCGGAACAGAAGTGCCGAATGCGATCAATGAGATTCGTAATGCGGAAATTCTTCATACACTGGAATGTGATGTGGATGAAATGAAAACAATTGTAAAATCAATTTTAAATGCAGAGGTGTAAATAATGGAGGAAATGTTTGGATTCTTAAGTATTATTGTACTGGGGTGTGGAATATACAGCTTCTATGCTTATATTCAAATGAAGAAAGGTGGAGCGATCAATGAGACACTTTTACTTGGAAGAAGTTACGAAGAATATAAGTGTAAAGACAGAGAAGCATTTCTTTCCAAATCACTTCCGGCAGTATTGATTTTTGCGATTGCAGCAACAGTATATGGTGTCATTGATTTTATTCACTGTTATATAAAGCCAATGCAGACGCTGGATCTAGTATTCATGATTCTCTTTCTGATTGTTTTAGTTGCATTTCTGGTTTATACAGGGAAGCTCAAAAAGATGTATTTTTAATATTATGATGAATATTTTAGAATGGTGAAATATTTAACAAGAGAGTTGCAAAAATCTGTCGAAAATCTCTGAAAATCGAATGAAAATATATAAAACATGAAGGGAAAATGAAGGAATCAAAAATGAATCCTTCATTTTCATATATATTTCACACAATTTTCATGAATTACAAGGAAATAAATGAATTAGAAGAATGAATATCTTTCAAGAAAAAGGTTGACTTTATGAATGAAGTATGTATAATAAAATAGAGAAAGTTGGAAAAGTTCGTAATAGTTCAGCTTAACGGATAAACTGTTACAAAATGCAACTTCATTAGAAGGAAACCGTAATATAAAGACGGTTATTCCGATTACTATTATTAAGGAAAGAGGTTAAAAGTAAGATGGCAAAAATCGATTTAAGTAAGTATGGTATCACTGGAACTACAGAGATTGTTTACAACCCTTCTTATGAGATGTTATTTGAAGAAGAGACAAAACCGGAACTGGAAGGTTTTGAAAAAGGACAGGAAAGTGAACTCGGTGCTGTTAACGTAATGACTGGCATCTATACTGGACGTTCCCCGAAAGATAAGTTCATCGTTATGGATGAGAATTCAAAAGATACTGTATGGTGGACTTCTGATGAATATAAGAATGATAACCATCCGGCATCACAGGAAGCATGGGATACATGTAAAGCGATTGCGCTGAAAGAACTTTCAAATAAAAAACTGTTCGTAGTGGATGCATTCTGTGGAGCGAATGCAGATACACGTATGGCAATCCGTTTTATCGTGGAAGTTGCATGGCAGGCACATTTCGTTAAGAATATGTTTATTCAGCCTACAGAAAAAGAACTTGAGAACTTCGAACCTGATTTTGTAGTTTATAATGCTTCTAAGGCAAAAGTTGAGAATTACAAAGAGCTGGGACTGAATTCTGAGACAGCAGTTGTGTTCAATATTACAAGCCGTGAGCAGGTTATCTTGAATACATGGTATGGCGGAGAAATGAAGAAAGGTATGTTCTCCATGATGAACTATTATCTGCCATTGAAGGGTATTGCTTCCATGCACTGCTCTGCTAATACAGATATGAATGGAGAGAACACAGCAATCTTCTTTGGACTTTCAGGAACAGGTAAGACAACTCTGTCTACAGATCCGAAGCGTCTTCTGATTGGTGATGACGAACATGGTTGGGATGATAACGGTGTATTCAATTTTGAAGGTGGATGCTACGCTAAGGTTATCAATCTGGATAAAGAGTCTGAGCCGGATATCTACAATGCAATTAAGAGAAATGCTCTTCTTGAGAACGTAACTTTAGACGAGAATGGAAAAATTGATTTTGATGATAAGAGTGTGACAGAGAACACACGTGTATCTTACCCAATTGATCATATTGAGAAAATTGTACGTCCGATATCTGCAGCTCCGGCAGCTAAGAATGTAATTTTCCTGTCTGCAGATGCATTCGGAGTGCTTCCTCCGGTATCTGTATTGACACCAGAACAGACAGAGTACTACTTCCTGTCTGGATTTACAGCTAAGCTTGCAGGTACAGAGCGTGGAATTACAGAACCTACACCGACATTCTCTGCTTGCTTTGGACAGGCATTCTTGGAATTGCATCCTACAAAATATGCAGAAGAGCTTGTTAAGAGAATGGAAGCAAATGGTGCAAAGGCATATCTGGTAAATACAGGATGGAACGGAACAGGTAAACGTATTTCTATCAAAGATACACGTGGTATCATTGATGCAATCCTGAGCGGAGATATTATGAAGGCTCCAACAAAGAAGATTCCATACTTCAATATTGAAGTACCGACAGAACTTCCGGGAGTAGATACCAATATTCTTGACCCACGTGACACTTATGCAGATGCTGCTGAGTGGGAAGCTAAGGCAAAAGATTTGGCTGGAAGATTCATTAAGAACTTCGCAAAATATGAGAGCAATGAAGCAGGTAAGGCACTTGTTTCTGCAGGACCACAGTTATAAGAAGAAAAGACAAAAATGGATGTGCATTTGGGTATACCCCATAAGGAAATATTTTTCCAAAAGGTTATAGGAACTTGTTCCTAACGATTGCACTGTTTATACTCCGTATGGAGTATAAACAGTATGCTCGTAAAGACGATGCAAAGTCAAATAAAGACGGAGTGGAGAATTTGCCTTTATAGACAGTCAGACCTATCAAAATAAATCGAGCAAAGCATGAGAACTTTTAGAGAGGTACATTTTATGAATATTGGATTTTGGGCATGTATATGTGTGGCTATTCCGCTTGCAGTGATAGGTATTGTATTCACCATATTTAAGGACAGGTCAGCCAAATTTGTTTCTGGATTCAACTCTTTATCAAAACAGGAACAGAACTTGTACGACAAAGCTTATATTGCACGTGATATGCGAAATCAATGTTTCACATGGGCAGTAGTCCTGTTCATAGGTGCGCTTTTTTCCTTTTTCCTAACCCAATATGCTGCCATTCCTGCATATATGATTTTTCTCATTTTGTTTTTTAAACAGGTACATTTTGACGTGCACAAAGCATTTGAGAAATATTTGAAACAGGAAAACTGATCGATAAATTCTAATAAATCTAACAGTTTATAAAGAAAATGGAGTGTATCAAAACTGATACACTCCATTTTACTTCTCGATATTTCCAAAACATCCTTACGGGACACACGCATTTTGCGCATCCTTTTTTTATGTAAAAGTATGAAAATTCACATGTCCAGTAATAAGGAAGAAATAAAAGATTTATATAAATATTTCTGCTTCTTTATTATTTTTGCAGATTTTTAAAAGCTTTTTCTGAGCAATATTTAATTTCATTTTGCTGACATAGCGAGCTTTTTGCTTGCAAGAGTAAACACATTTCATGCAGGAGATACATTTCTTTTTATCCGTTTTTTTCGGATTGTCCATAGAAATCGCATCGGTGGGACAGGTCTTTGCGCAGACCTTACACTCAGTACAAAGACTGAGATCTACCTTGGGAACAAGAGGAACAGAACCATATTTTTTATATGGTGAATTACCAGGCACCTGAATGCTAACTGCATCAAAATTCTCTGTCTGGTGAAGCTTACGATTGAGTTGAATGCCGAAATCTGCAATGATTTTCATATCTTCTTTGTTCGGACGGCTTAAGCCAATCTGTCGGATGATGGAGTGCTGAACGGGAAATGCACCGGCACCGATGACTTTAAATCCGCGGAGTTCCACTTCGTTTTTTAATTCCAGAAGTGCATCTTCATATTCACGGCACCCATATGTAGCAATCAGTGCGGCTGGGGTATTATCACCTTTTAATGTTTCAAAATACTCTAAAAATGTCTTCGGTACACGGCCGCCGTATACTGGAATTCCAAAGAGCACAAAGTCGTTGTGTTTAAATTGAAGAGATGGTTTTTTCTCTTTGTGAATTGTGAGATCATAGGAAATAGATTTCAGATGAATGCTTCTTGCTGTTTCCATCATGACTTTTCTCGTTGTCCCGGTAGGGCTGAAGTAGACCAGACTTAGTTCATTGATTTTCATAAAACAGGACTCCTTTGGTTAAAAATAGAAATGTCGAACCTTGAGGGTGCGACAGAGTATAAGTGTAACTATATCATATTCAATCAGAAAATGCACGATATTTTATCGGAAATACTTGTGCTTTTTGAAAAAAATGATATACTAATTTCAGTGAGAGAAAAACAGGTCAGAAAACCTGTTTTTCTTGCATTTTAGGGAAAATTTATTGATTTAATGTGATGCATTTGTGCTGTTGAAAACTATACAATGACATTGCGGTAGAATCAAAGAAGATACAGAAGAAAATGGATGGGGAATCATATGACTGCGGAATTAAAAAAAGAAATAAAAAGTGTATTTAATTTGAAAAAGATTTTTTTTGTGCTACTGGGAAATACAATATATTGTGCGGGCATTGTGGCATTCGTGTTACCTACGGGATTGGTGACTGGTGGCACAACAGGACTTGGGTTGATTGTGAATCATTTTTTGGGGATACCTATTGAATTGTTTGCGGCAGTATTTAATACGATCATGTTTCTTCTGGCGATTGTAATTCTTGGCAAATCATTTGCTTTAACTTCGCTTATCAGTACATTTTATTTTCCAATAATCCTGGGGCTGCTCCAGAAAATAGAATGGATGCAGTCTTTGACAGATGACCCGATGCTCTGTACCATTTTTGCGGCAGTGTCAATTGGTGTAGGAGTCGGAATTGTGATTAAATCAGGGGCATCTACCGGTGGTATGGATATTCCACCATTGATATTTAATAAAAAAGCTGGACTCCCGGTATCGGTGGGGCTGTATGTGTTTGATTTCATGATTTTGGTTGGACAGATGTCTTTCCAAAATACGGAAAAAAGTCTGTATGGTATTTTGCTTGTGATGATTTATACGGTGCTTGTGGACAAGGTCCTTTTGTCTGGAAAAAGTCAGATGCAGGTTAAGATCATCAGTGAAAAATATGAGGAGATCAACTCCATGATTCATCAGAAGCTGGACAGAGGTACAACACTCTATCGTACAGAGTCTGGATATCTTCACAATCAAAGTTTTCTTGTTATGACTGTAGTATCCAACCGTGAGCTCCCAAAGTTGAATCAATTGATTATGGAAATTGACGCAAAAGCTTTTATGGTCATCAGCCAGGTCAGCGAGGTGAAAGGGCGTGGATTCACTTTGCATAAACATATGCTATGATGACAAGGACAAAAAGTATGCGTAATCTATGGAGTATGAGAGGAAGATGGATTGATTTTCTAGTGGATTATGGTTGTAAAATGAAATATAATGAGTTATAATACTAACAAGAAATAACCTGGGATGTTCGATCCCCCTGTCATTTTGAACCTACATTTCTTTAAACGGGATTCTTATATCTCTGTAATATGTCAGGCCGCCATTTATGCAGCGGAAGGCAGAAAAGCAGATGCGGTTACCCACCTAGCAACAGCTAGGAGTCAAAATACAGGGAACGGCATTTTGGGCCACACGAAAGAAAAGGGCAGCTGCTTATGCAGTTGCCTTTTACATTTTCAAAGCTTGAAGGATGGTATACAGTATGGTATTATAGTTGAAAATGTATACAGAATAGAGAAAGAACAGTTCGTTGTATGGAGAGAAGTAATGAAAAAGGGAAAGCAGTTACAGCAAAAAATAGATCGAGTGATGGCAATAATCGGTTCACATCACACAGGAGCGTATGCGGCACAGGCAGCATATTTTTTTGTGCTGTCACTGATTCCGATTTTGCTGATTCTTATGGCAATGGTACAGTATACACCGGTCACGATGCTGGATGTACAAAATGCATTGATGCAGGTGTTTCCAACTTCTGTAGATGCACTGGTACGTTCGCTGGTTGCGCAGGCATATGCACAGTCAAGTTCCATGATTTCTGTTTCAATACTTGTAGTGTTATGGTCCGCAGGGAAAGGGGTTCTTTCGGTGACTTCGGGGCTGAATTGCATCTATGAAAATGAAGAGACTCGTAATTATTTATATCTGCGGTTTCGGGCGACATTATACACAGTTATATTTATTCTGGCAATTATGCTGTCACTGCTGTTGTCGGTATTTGGCAATAGCATCAGTGTGATGGTCAATGAATATATTCCTTTGTTCCGCCATGTGATGGATTTTATCATACGGATCCGTACCGTGGTAACTTTTTTTGTACTGACGGCTTTCTGGGATGTAGTATATCGATTTCTGCCAAATCGACTTAACCGCCAGCGGACAACATGCAGACGGCAGCTCCCCGGGGCTGTATTTACAGCTTGCGCTTGGCAATTGATTTCCTTTTTGTTTTCTGTTTATCTGAATATATTTACAGGGTTTTCCAGCATGTATGGAAGTATGACAACATTAATTCTGATTATGCTCTGGCTTTATATGTGCATGTATGTAATCTTGCTTGGTGGTGAAATAAACGCGTTATTGGACAAGTATTATTTTAGAAAATAAATCTTGACATTCATTAACTGTGTGATAAAATGAAGAAGAACATTTGAGACAGAAGTGTCGAAAGTAAAATAGAAAAAGCAATGACCGTGCACAGTAGAGTGTTATTTCCTAGCAGAGAGAGAGAATCGCCGGCTGTAAGTTCTCTTTAGTTCAGATGACAATCGAATTTCCCACGTTAGCTGTGTTCTTTAAATGTTATTTTAAGTGATAGAGTAGAGAACATCGTTTTATTGCATGTTACGCAATACTTAAGTGTCCATATATTTACTTTGGGAATTAGGGTGGTACCGCGAATATGACTTCGTCCCTTTTAGGGAAGAGGTCTTTTTTTGATTCATTCAAAGAATCCTATTCTGAAGTAAAAATTTTAAAAAGATTTTTTGAAATTTAAATGAAATGAGAGGAGAAGCAGAATGAAAGAGAAATTGGAACAGATCAAAAAGGAAGCGATGACCTTGATTCAGGCTTCGGACGTACCTGAGAAGCTGAATGATGTGCGTGTGAAATATCTTGGTAAAAAGGGAGAACTGACAGCTGTTTTAAAAGGAATGAAGGATGTGGCTGCGGAAGAACGTCCGAAAGTGGGACAGCTTGTGAATGAAACAAGAGCGGCAATCGAGGCTGCGTTGGAAGAGACAAAGGTAAAGATGGAAAAGGCTATCCGCGAGGAAAAATTGAAGGCAGAAGTGATTGATGTAACCCTTCCATCAAAGAAGAATAGCGTTGGACACAGACATCCAAATACAATAGCATTGGAAGAAGTGGAGAGAATCTTCATCGGTATGGGCTATGAAGTGGTAGAAGGACCGGAAGTGGAGTATGATTTGTATAACTTTGAAAAATTGAATATTCCGGCTGACCATCCGGCAAAGGATGAGCAGGATACATTCTATATTAATAAAAATATCGTGCTTCGCACGCAGACATCTCCGGTACAGGCACGTGTGATGGAGCAGGGAAAGCTTCCAATCCGTATGATTGCACCGGGACGTGTATTCCGTTCGGATGAAGTGGATGCAACGCATTCTCCATCCTTTCATCAGATCGAAGGTCTGGTGATTGACAAAAATGTTTCTTTTGCCGATTTGAAAGGAACATTGGCAGAATTTGCAAAGGAATTATTTGGTCCGGAGACAAAGACGAAGTTCCGTCCGCATCACTTCCCATTCACAGAGCCAAGTGCAGAAGTGGATGTAAGCTGCTTTAAGTGTGGAGGAAAAGGATGTCGTTTCTGTAAAGGCTCTGGATGGATTGAGATTCTCGGATGTGGAATGGTACATCCGCATGTATTGGAAATGTGTGGAATTGACCCGGAAGTTTACAGTGGATTTGCATTTGGTGTCGGGTTGGAGCGTATTGCACTGTTGAAATATGAGATTGATGATATGCGGTTATTATATGAAAATGATATCAGATTTTTGAAACAGTTTTAGCAAGTATATAAGAAAAGTGAATATATAGAAAGAGAGGAAAGAAGCATGAATACTTCATTATCATGGATAAAGGCGTATGTCCCGGATTTGGATGTGACTGCGCAGGAATATACAGATGCAATGACTTTGTCAGGAACTAAGGTTGAAGGTTTTGAAGAGTTGGATGCAGATTTGGAAAAAATCGTCATTGGTCAGATTGACAAGATTGAGAAGCATCCTGATGCAGACAAATTGGTTGTCTGCCAGGTGAACATTGGTACAGAGAGTGTCCAGATTGTGACAGGTGCAAAAAATGTGTTTGAAGGTGCGAAAGTGCCAGTTGTTCTGGATGGAGGTCGTGTCGCAGGTGGACACGAACCGGGGCAGCGTGTCCCGGGCGGAATTAAAATAAAAAAGGGGAAATTGCGTGGTGTAGACAGCTACGGAATGATGTGTTCCATTGAGGAACTTGGTTCTGATACGAATATGTATCCGGAAGCACCGGAAAACGGCATCTATATTTTCCCGGAAGATGCAGAGGTTGGGGGAGATGCTGTCAAAGCACTGGGAAGAGATGATGTTGTATTTGAATATGAAGTAACTTCCAACCGGGTGGACTGCTATAGTGTGATAGGTATTGCACGTGAAGCGGCAGCTACATTTGACAAGGAACTTGTGCTGCCGGTTGTGACAGAAACAGGGAATCATGAGGATGTCAATGATTATGTAAAAGTATCTGTCGAAAATACAGAACTTTGCTCGCGTTATTGTGCAAGAGTGGTTAAGAATATTAAGATTGGACCATCTCCGCTCTGGATGCAGAGAAGACTGGCATCGGTTGGAATCCGTCCGATTAATAATTTGGTGGATATTACGAACTACGTGATGGAAGAATACGGTCAGCCGATGCATGCATATGATCTGGATACTGTTGCAGGACACCAGATTATTGTGAAAAATGCAAAGGATGGGGCTACATTTGTGACATTGGACGGACAGGAGAGGAAACTGGACAAAGATGTTCTGATGATCTGTGATGGGGAAAAAGAAATTGGGATTGCCGGGATTATGGGTGGAGAAAATTCCATGATCACAGACGATGTAAAAACGATGTTGTTTGAGGCAGCTTGTTTTGATGGTGTAAATATACGAAAATCCAGTAAACGTGTCGGACTTCGTACTGATGCTTCCGGTAAGTTTGAAAAGGGACTGGATCCAAATAATGCAAAAGCTGCAATTGATCGCGCTTGTCAGCTTGTAGAAGAGATGGGAGCGGGAGAAGTTGTCGGCGGAACTGTTGATGTATATGGCAAGGTAAAAGAACCGGTTCGAGTACCGTTTGATGCAGATAAAATCAATGCAATGCTGGGAACAGATATTTCAGAAGAACAGATGCTTTCCTATTTTAAGAAAATTGATCTGGATTATGATGTAGATGCAAAAGAAGTCATTGCACCAACGTTCCGTCATGATTTATTCCGTCTTGCAGATCTGGCAGAAGAAGTCGCAAGATTCTATGGATATGATAATATTCCGACAACTCTCCCGAGTGGAGAGGCGACAGCCGGAAAGATGACGTTTAAATTGAGAATTGAGCAGATTGCCCGGGACATTGCAGAGTTCTGTGGCTTTAGTCAGGGAATGACCTATTCTTTCGAGAGTCCGAAAGTATTTGATAAATTGTTACTCCCGGAAGACTCAGAATTGCGCCGTACAGTAGAGATCATGAATCCGCTTGGTGAGGATTACAGTGTGATGAGAACAACTTCTCTGAATGGAATGTTGACTTCGCTTGCTACAAACTATAACAGAAGAAATAAAAATGTAAGGCTTTATGAGCTTGGCAATATTTATCTTCCAAAACAGCTCCCATTGACTGAACTTCCGGAAGAACGCATGCAGTTTACTCTCGGAATGTATGGAGATGGAGATTTCTTCAATATGAAGGGGGTTGTAGAAGAATTTTTTGAAAAAATCGGTATGATCGGAAAAGAGAAATATGTTCCGAATGCAGGAAAGCCATATCTGCATCCGGGAAGACAGGCCAATATTCTGTATGATGGAAAAGTTGTCGGATATATCGGTGAAGTGCATCCGGAAGTTGCTGATACTTATGGAATCGGAGAACGTGCGTATGTGGCCGTGATCGATATGCCGGAAATTATGAAATTTGCAACATTTGACAGAAAGTACACAGGAATTGCAAAATATCCAGCAGTGACCCGTGATATCAGTATGGTTGTTCCAAAAGAAATTTTGGTCGGACAGATTGAAGAAGTGATTGCTGCTAAGGGCGGAAAGTATCTGGAAAGCTATGCATTGTTTGACTTATATGAAGGCGAGCAGATTAAGGAAGGCTTTAAGTCTGTTGCATATTCTATCGTATTTCGTGCAAAAGACAAGACGTTGGAGGATGCAGAAGTATCTGCAGCAATGGATAAGATTTTGGGAGCCCTGGAAGGCATGGGAATTGAACTTCGTAAGTAAGAGAACTCATCTGTCAGAGCGGATCATTGTAGAGAGAGGAAGACATATTGAAAACAAGTGATTTTTATTATGAACTTCCAGAGGAACTAATTGCTCAGGACCCTCTGGAAGACCGTTCTTCCTCCCGGCTGCTTGTACTGAACAAGGAGACCGGAGAGAGGGAACATCGTGTGTTTAAAGATATTATTGAGTATTTGAAGCCAGGAGACTGTTTGGTCATCAATGATACGAAAGTGATTCCGGCACGCCTGATTGGAGAACGGATAGGAACGGGAGCAAAAATAGAAGTTCTTCTTTTGAAGAGGAAAGAGAAGGATATCTGGGAAACACTTGTAAAGCCGGGAAAGAAAATGAAAGTCGGAGCACAGGTGAGTTTTGGGAATGGACTGCTGATCGGAGAAGTGATTGATGTAGTAGAGGAAGGAAATCGTCTGATTCAGTTCCACTACGAGGGAATTTTTGAAGAAGTACTCGATCAACTGGGGCAGATGCCTCTGCCACCGTATATTACACATCAGTTGCAAGACCGCAGTCGTTACAATACCGTATATGCGACACACGAAGGGTCTGCAGCAGCACCAACAGCGGGCTTACATTTTACACCGGAACTTCTGGAAGTGATCAAGAAGAAGGGGGTCGACATTGCGCGGGTAACTCTTCATGTAGGATTGGGAACATTCCGTCCGGTAAAGGTTGAAGATGTCACAAATCATCATATGCATTCAGAATTCTATCAGATTGATGAAGAAGCGGCAGAGAAGATTAACCGTGCAAAGGACGATGGTGGAAGAGTAATTTGTGTGGGAACTACAAGCTGCCGTACGATTGAATCTGCAGCAGATGAGAACGGACATCTGGAGGCTTGCTGTGGATGGACAGAAATATTTATCTACCCCGGATATCGATTTAAAACATTGGATTGTCTGATTACAAACTTCCATCTTCCGGAATCGACACTCATCATGTTAGTGTCTGCTCTGGCAGGCCGAGAGCATGTGTTGGAAGCTTATGAAGAAGCAGTAAAAGAGCGTTACCGGTTCTTTTCATTCGGAGATGCAATGTTCATAGTATGAAATTCCATTGTATGATGTGGTTAGTCATTATATTCCGGCTAGGTTTGAAATGATGCAGGATGCATTGTTTGCAGGTTTAGCCGGAATTCTAAAAGATGTTCGTCTTTTGTATTCTAGTCGGTGAATCGCCGGAGTATTCAAGTATATTATAGAAAGTAGCTTCAATGCTACATATTTCAGAAATTAGGTTCATTAACTAGGTGTAACAGACTATACTATATGGAAATATCACTCACTTTGAAAGGATTTTGATCATGGAATTAATTGACATGCACTGTGATACGATCAGCGCCCTTCTGCATGGTGACAGGAAACAAAGTCTCGTACGGAATTCTCTTTGTGTAGACATAGAAGGAATGCACAAGGCAGGAACCTGGATACAGTTCTTCGCCTGTTTTGTAGATGCCTTCAAGTTTCAAAAAAAGCCGTCTTTTGATATTTCCCCTATGGCGTGGGAAGATGCATGGCAAGAAGTATTGCAGCTTTTGGAACAATTGCGAAAGGAAGAATCACAGGATTTACAGTTGATCGGGAATTGTACGGATGCAGAAAAAAATAGGGAAACGGACCGTGTTTGTGCACTTGCTACTGTTGAAGAAGGGGGAGTGCTGAATGAGAAAATGGGGCGTCTGGAAGAACTGTATGAAAGAAGAGTTCGTCTGCTTACATTGACATGGAATTATGAGAATTGTTTGGGATATCCGAATAGTGATGATACGGAGATTATGAAGCGTGGATTGAAACCGTTTGGGATGGAAGTGATAGAGCGGATGAATGAGCTAGGGATGTTGATTGATGTATCACATTTGTCAGACGGTGGTTTTTGGGACTGTATTCAAAAAAGTAAAGTTCCCATTGTAGCATCCCATTCCAATGCAAGAACATTGTGCGATCATCCACGCAATCTGTCAGACGATATGCTGCGGGCTCTGGCAAAAAAAGGAGGCGTGGCAGGACTGAATTTATATCCTGCGTTTTTGAAAGAGGACAGTCAGGTGACAGTTGCAGATATTGCAAGGCATGCCAAGTATATGATACATGTTGCAGGAGAAGACGTGGTTGCAATCGGAACTGATTTTGATGGATTTGAATCAACTGTCAGGGAAGGATATCTTTCTCATATTAGAGAAATGGAACGGGTGTGGGAAGCCTGCAGAAAAGAAGGGATCACGGAGCGTCAGCTAGATAAAATCTGTTGGCAGAATGCATGGAGGGTGATGCAGGAAGTTCTACGTCCCTAAGGAATCTTTATCAAAAGATGTTCATGTTGGAACAGAAAATGTTCTAAGGTATGATAACTGGACAGTACCGAAGTGTGAAAAGGAATAAAAACGGAGGGATCTTATGAAGCATTACAATCATGAGTATATTATGACAACACAATTTGCGGTCAATCCTCTGGGGGAAGTCAGCGGATTTCCGGTGCGTCCCGGATTGTTTGATGTGAACGGTGCAATGGCACTCCCGATCGGAGTGAACTTCACGGTACATACCCACAGAGGAAGTGCCTGCGAACTGTTGTTGTTTCGCAGAGGCGAAGAAGAGCCTTATGCAGTGCTGCCATTTCCGGAAGAATATAAGATAGGTGATGTTTATTCCATGATTGTATTTGGGCTGGATATGGAAGAGTTCGAGTATGCCTATCGGGTGGATGGTCCGTATAATCCTGAGAAAGGATTACTTTTTGATAAAAATCAAATTCTTTTAGACCCGTATGCAAAAGCGGTGGCAGGACAGCGTATATGGGGAGAAAAGAAGAAAGGTGCATATCACGCAAGGGTAGTAAAGGATGTTTTCGACTGGGGGGATATGCCACAGTCAAAACGGGAAATGAGTGACTTGATTATTTACGAGCTTCATGTGCGGGGATTTACAAAGCATCCGTCTTCCGGAGTAAAGAATAAAGGAACCTTTGATGGACTCAGGGAAAAGATTCCTTATCTAAAAGAATTGGGAATTAATGCAGTAGAATTGATGCCGATTTTTGAATTTGATGAAATGATGAATCAGAGGGAGATAGACGGAAGAAAGCTACTGGAATACTGGGGATATAACAGTGTCAGTTTTTTTGCTCCGAACACCAGTTATAATGCAACAGAGGAATATAATCATGAAGGAACAGAATTAAAGTCACTGATCAAAGAACTTCATGAAAACGGGATTGAGGTTATCCTTGATGTTGTATTCAATCATACAGCAGAAGGAAATGAGAAGGGACCGACTTTCTGCTTTAAGGGATTCGACAATCGAATGTATTATATGTTGACACCGGATGGGAATTATTATAATTTCAGTGGGTGTGGAAATACGTTGAACTGTAATCATCCAATGGTACGTCAGATGATTCTGGAATGTCTGCAATATTGGACTATTAATTATAGAATTGATGGCTTCCGGTTTGATCTGGCAAGCATTCTTGGGAGAAATGAGGATGGGTCACCGATGAATAATCCGCCACTTCTGGAAAGTCTTGCATACAATCCGGTTCTAAGTAATGTGAAGTTGATTGCGGAAGCGTGGGATGCAGGTGGAATGTATCAGGTGGGAAGATTTCCGGCGAGTAAACGCTGGGCGGAATGGAACGGACGATACAGGGATTCTGTGAGGGGATATCTGAAAGGAGACAGTTGGGAGGCGTGGAATGCAGCATGGAGTTTTGCCGGCTCCGGTGATCTATATGGTATGTACAGTCAGGAGGGAAATGACAGATATGCCGGATATAACTCCTGCGTGAATTTCCTGACCTGTCATGATGGATTTACCTTGTATGATTTGTATTCTTATAATGAGAAGCATAATGAAGCCAATGGCTGGAATAATACTGACGGAGCAAATGATAACCGAAGCTGGAACTGTGGATGGGAAGGAGAGACTGATCATCCGGAAGTTTTAAAACTGAGATATCGTATGATCCGTAACGCATGTGCTGTATTGATGTGTAGCAGAGGAACACCCATGTTTTTTGCCGGAGATGAATTTGGAAATACACAGTATGGAAATAATAATTCTTATTGTCAGGATAATGAAGTCTCCTGGCTGAATTGGGATTTGCTGGAGAAAAACCAGGATTTGTTTGAATTTTTTAAGTTTATGATTTCCTATCGTCACTGTCACCCGATTATCCGTAAAGGGCTGCCAAAGGCAGTATGCGGTATGGAGCCGATGAGCGCACATAACGCAATGGCGGAGCAGACAGAACTGATAAAAGATGCCAGAACACAGGCCATCAGTTTTGCAGGATATGATAAAGAAAAGGGCTGTGATGACCTTGTATATATGGTTGTGAATACCTACTGGGAAGATGTCAGAGTAACACTGCCGAATTTGCAGAATACAGGGGGCTGGTATTTGAGTGTGAATACTTATGGAGATAAGGATGGAATCTATTGTTATCCCGAAGGAAAGGAAGAGAGAATAGATGGCGAGTTTATTATGAAACCGCGGTCTGTAGCAATCTTCACCGGACGGCAAAGTAGGAGATGAGGTTACAAAAGCAGAAGGAGATGAAATGATGGAGAAGATTTTATATACGTATCAGAATCAAGTTTATGTTAATCTGACGAACCGATGTGACTGTAATTGCAGATTTTGTATTCGCAATCACCATGAAGGAGTGGGAGATGCTGAGACGCTGTGGCTTGAGAAAGAACCTACATTTGAAGAAGTTAAACGAGCAATTGATGCTTATGATTTCAGTGGGAAAGAAGAACTGGTGTACTGTGGATACGGGGAGCCGACTTGTGCAATCGAGGTGTTGACGGCTTCCGCAAAATATGCAAAAGAAACGTATGGTCTGAAG